>NZ_CAOLGM010000026.1:0-42872 GCF_948475835.1 uncultured Escherichia sp.
CTCTATGTGAAATAAATCAAAATTTCACGCCGAAATACTCCTTAGGATGTATAGCGAAAGGAGAAAAAGATATACCTCGATCACCCCCCTTTCTCCCAAGTGAAAATAAAAGGTTATCAGTTTGCAACATTGAACAACATTCGTTGCAAATCGATAACAACATGCACCTTCAGGATACTATTTATTATGTTCGGCAATGATATTTTCACCCGCGTAAAACGTTCAGAAAATAAAAAAATGGCGGAAATCGCCCAATTCCTGCATGAAAATGATTTGAGCGTTGACACCACAGTCGAAGTATTTATTACCGTAACCCGCGATGAAAAGCTTATCGCGTGCGGTGGAATTGCCGGAAATATTATTAAATGCGTTGCTATCAGTGAATCCGTTCGCGGTGAAGGACTGGCGCTGACATTAGCCACTGAACTGATAAACCTCGCCTATGAGCGGCACAGCACGCATCTGTTTATTTATACCAAAACCGAATACGAGGCGCTGTTCCGCCAGTGCGGTTTTTCCACGCTGACCTGCGTACCCGGCGTGATGGTGCTGATGGAAAACAGCGCCACGCGACTGAAACGCTATGCCGAATCGCTGAAAAAATTTCGTCATCCAGGGAACAAGATTGGCTGCATTGTGATGAACGCCAATCCCTTCACGAATGGTCACCGTTATCTGATTCAACAAGCTGCGGCACAGTGCGACTGGTTGCATCTGTTTTTAGTCAAAGAAGATTCTTCACGCTTCCCCTATGAAGACCGGTTGGATCTGGTGTTAAAAGGCACCGCCGATATTCCACGCCTGACTGTGCATCGCGGCTCCGAATACATCATCTCCCGCGCTACGTTCCCTTGCTACTTCATTAAAGAACAGAGCGTCATTAACCATTGTTACACCGAAATTGATCTGAAGATTTTCCGTCAGTACCTCGCTCCCGCGCTGGGTGTAACTCACCGCTTTGTCGGTACTGAACCCTTTTGTCGCGTTACCGCCCAGTACAACCAGGATATGCGCTACTGGCTGGAAACGCCGACTATCTCCGCACCGCCCATCGAACTGGTTGAAATTGAGCGGCTGCGTTACCAGGAGATGCCGATATCCGCTTCCCGGGTACGTCAACTGCTGGCGAAAAACGATCTCACGGCTATCGCGCCGCTGGTCCCTGCAGTCACGCTGCATTATTTGCAGAACCTGCTTGAGCACTCCCGCCAGGACGCGGCAGCTCGTCAAAAGACCCCCGCATGAGAAACAGGTGAAAAATGAAAATAAACCAGCCCGCCGTTGCAGGCACCCTTGAGTCTGGGGATGTGATGATACGCATCGCCCCACTCGATACGCAGGATATCGACCTGCAAATCAATAGCAGCGTTGAGAAACAGTTTGGCGATGCAATTCGCACCACCATTCTGGACGTTCTCGCCCGCTACAACGTGCGCGGCGTACAGCTGAATGTCGATGACAAAGGCGCACTGGACTGCATTTTACGTGCACGACTGGAAGCCCTGCTGGCACGCGCCAGCGGTATCCCGGCTCTGCCATGGGAGGATTGCCAATGATTTCCGCTTCGCTGCAACAACGTAAAACTCGCACCCGCCGCAGCATGTTGTTTGTGCCTGGTGCCAATGCCGCGATGGTCAGCAACTCCTTCATCTACCCGGCTGATGCCCTGATGTTTGACCTCGAAGACTCCGTAGCATTGCGTGAAAAAGACACCGCCCGCCGCATGGTTTACCACGCGCTGCAACATCCGCTGTATCGCGATATTGAAACCATTGTGCGTGTCAACGCGCTGGATTCCGAATGGGGTGTCAACGACCTGGAAGCCGTCGTTCGCGGTGGTGCGGACGTTGTGCGTCTGCCGAAAACCGATACCGCTCAGGATGTTCTGGATATCGAAAAAGAGATCCTGCGTATCGAAAAAGCCTGTGGTCGTGAACCCGGCAGCACCGGCCTGCTGGCGGCGATTGAATCTCCGCTGGGCATTACCCGCGCAGTGGAAATCGCTCACGCTTCCGAGCGTTTGATCGGTATCGCCCTCGGTGCAGAAGACTATGTGCGCAACCTGCGTACAGAACGCTCCCCGGAAGGAACTGAACTGCTGTTCGCACGCTGTTCCATTTTGCAGGCCGCGCGCTCTGCGGGTATTCAGGCGTTCGATACCGTCTATTCCGACGCTAACAACGAAGCCGGATTCCTGCAAGAAGCCGCCCACATCAAACAGCTGGGCTTTGACGGCAAATCGCTGATCAACCCGCGTCAGATTGATCTGTTGCACAACCTCTACGCACCAACCCAGAAAGAAGTGGATCACGCCCGCCGCGTCGTAGAAGCCGCTGAAGCCGCCGCTCGCGAAGGCCTCGGCGTGGTTTCCCTGAACGGCAAGATGGTGGACGGTCCGGTTATCGATCGCGCCCGTCTGGTGCTCTCTCGTGCAGAACTTTCCGGCATCCGCGAAGAATAAGGCAATCAAAATGACGCAGAAAATTGAACAATCTCAACGACAAGAACGGGTAGCGGCCTGGAATCGTCGCGCTGAATGCGATCTTGCCGCTTTCCAGAACTCGCCAAAGCAAACCTACCAGGCTGAAAAAGCGCGCGATCGCAAACTGTGCGCCAACCTGGAAGAAGCGATTCGTCGCTCTGGTTTACAGGACGGCATGACGGTTTCCTTCCATCACGCTTTCCGTGGCGGTGACCTGACCGTCAATATGGTGATGGACGTCATCGCGAAGATGGGCTTTAAAAACCTGACCCTGGCGTCCAGCTCCCTGAGTGATTGCCATGCGCCGTTGGTAGAACACATTCGCCAGGGCGTGGTTACCCGCATTTATACCTCCGGCCTGCGCGGTCCACTGGCGGAAGAGATCTCCCGTGGTCTGCTGGCAGAACCGGTGCAAATCCACTCTCACGGCGGTCGCGTGCATCTGGTACAGAGCGGCGAACTGAATATCGACGTGGCTTTCCTCGGCGTCCCGTCCTGTGATGAATTCGGTAATGCCAACGGCTACACCGGTAAAGCCTGCTGCGGCTCCCTCGGCTATGCAATGGTTGATGCCGACAACGCAAAACAGGTTGTGATGCTTACCGAAGAACTGCTGCCTTATCCGCATAATCCGGCAAGCATTGAGCAAGATCAGGTTGATTTAATCGTCAAAGTTGATCGCGTTGGCGATGCTGCAAAAATCGGCGCTGGTGCTACCCGTATGACCACTAACCCGCGCGAACTGCTTATTGCCCGTAGCGCTGCGGATGTGATTGTCAACTCAGGCTACTTCAAAGAAGGTTTCTCCATGCAAACCGGCACCGGCGGCGCATCGCTGGCGGTAACCCGTTTCCTGGAAGACAAAATGCGTAGCCGCGATATTCGCGCCGACTTCGCCCTCGGTGGTATTACCGCGACGATGGTTGATCTGCACGAAAAAGGTCTGATCCGCAAACTGCTGGATGTACAGAGCTTTGACAGCCATGCTGCGCAATCGCTGGCCCGTAACCCCAATCACATCGAAATCAGCGCCAACCAGTACGCTAACTGGGGTTCGAAAGGCGCATCGGTTGATCGTCTCGACGTGGTGGTACTGAGCGCGCTGGAAATTGACACCCAGTTCAACGTTAACGTGCTGACCGGCTCTGACGGCGTACTGCGTGGTGCTTCCGGTGGTCACTGCGATACCGCGATTGCCTCTGCGCTTTCCATCATCGTCGCGCCGCTGGTACGCGGTCGTATTCCGACTCTGGTGGATAACGTGCTGACCTGCATCACCCCGGGCTCCAGTGTCGATATTCTGGTCACAGACCACGGTATCGCAGTTAACCCGGCACGTCCGGAACTGGCAGAACGTCTGCAGGAAGCGGGCATTAAAGTGGTTTCCATTGAGTGGCTGCGCGAACGTGCGCGTCTGCTGACCGGTGAACCACAGCCGATTGAATTCACCGACCGCGTCGTTGCCGTTGTGCGTTACCGCGATGGCTCGGTGATCGATGTTGTGCATCAGGTGAAGGAATAAGCCATGCACCTGCTTCCTGAACTCGCCAGCCACCATGCGGTGTCAATTCCCGAGCTGCTCGTCAGCCGGGATGAAAGGCAAGCACGGCAACACGTCTGGCTCAAGCGCCATCCTGTTCCACTGGTCTCCTTTACCGTGGTTGCGCCTGGGCCGATTAAAGACAGTGAGGTCACACGCCGAATTTTTAATCATGGCGTGACAGCCTTGCGTGCCTTAGCCGCAAAACAGGGCTGGCAAATTCAGGAGCAGGCTGCACTGGTTTCCGCCAGCGGGCCGGAGGGTATGTTGAGCATTGCCGCCCCGGCTCGCGACCTCAAGCTCGCCACCATTGAGCTTGAACATAGTCATCCTCTCGGGCGGTTATGGGATATCGATGTCCTGACGCCCGAAGGCGAAATTCTCTCCCGCCGCGACTATTCACTGCCGCCTCGCAGCTGCCTGTTGTGCGAGCAAAGCGCAGCCGTCTGCGCGCGTGGAAAAACCCATCAACTGACCGATTTACTCAACCGCATGGAGGCACTGCTGAACGATGTCGATGCCTGCAACGTCAACTAAAACCACAAAGCTTGCGACGTCATTAATCGATGAGTACGCCCTGCTGGGCTGGCGCGCCATGCTGACTGAAGTCAATCTGTCACCGAAACCAGGCCTCGTGGATCGCATTAACTGCGGTGCGCACAAAGATATGGCGCTGGAAGATTTCCACCGCAGCGCGCTGGCGATTCAGGGCTGGTTACCCCGTTTCATTGAATTTGGTGCCTGTAGTGCAGAAATGGCACCGGAAGCGGTACTTCACGGATTACGCCCAATTGGTATGGCTTGCGAAGGTGATATGTTCCGCGCCACTGCGGGCGTAAACACGCATAAAGGCAGCATTTTTTCTTTAGGGCTGCTATGTGCGGCAATTGGCCGTTTGCTTCAGCTCAACCAGCCGGTAACGCCAACAACCGTTTGTTCTACGGCGGCAAGTTTCTGCCGTGGTCTGACCGATCGCGAACTGCGTACCAATAATTCACAACTGACGGCAGGTCAACGGTTGTACCAGCAGCTTGGCCTTACCGGCGCACGCGGTGAAGCCGAAGCGGGTTATCCACTGGTGATCAACCACGCCTTGCCGCATTACCTCACTCTGCTGGATCAGGGGTTAGATCCTGAACTGGCATTGCTCGATACCTTGCTCCTACTGATGGCGATCAACGGCGATACCAACGTTGCTTCGCGCGGTGGCGAGGGGGGCCTGCGCTGGCTACAGCGCGAGGCGCAAACATTATTGCAAAAAGGGGGCATTCGAACCCCCGCCGATCTCGATTATCTCCGGCAGTTCGACAGGGAGTGTATCGAACGAAATCTCAGTCCAGGCGGCAGTGCCGACCTGCTGATCCTTACCTGGTTTTTAGCACAGATTTAATTATTTAAGCACTTGATAAATTTGAAAATATTAATTTTCGGAGAACCCGTATGTCTTTAGCAAAAGATAATATATGGAAACTATTGGCCCCACTGGTGGTGATGGGTGTCATGTTTCTTATCCCTGTCCCCGACGGTATGCCACCACAGGCATGGCATTACTTCGCTGTGTTTGTGGCAATGATTGTCGGCATGATCCTCGAGCCAATTCCGGCAACAGCGATCAGTTTTATTGCGGTTACTATTTGCGTTATTGGCAGTAATTACCTGCTCTTTGATGCCAAAGAATTAGCTGACCCAGCGTTTAATGCGCAAAAACAGGCGCTGAAATGGGGTCTGGCTGGTTTTTCCAGCACCACGGTATGGCTGGTATTTGGCGCATTTATTTTTGCATTAGGGTATGAAGTTTCCGGGTTAGGTCGTCGCATTGCCCTTTTCCTGGTGAAATTCATGGGCAAACGCACGCTGACGTTGGGTTATGCGATTGTCATTATCGACATTCTGCTGGCACCGTTTACACCGTCCAACACCGCGCGTACCGGGGGTACGGTTTTTCCGGTCATTAAAAACCTGCCGCCGTTGTTTAAATCATTCCCCAACGATCCGTCCGCGCGTCGTATTGGCGGCTATTTGATGTGGATGATGGTCATTAGTACCAGTCTGAGTTCGTCCATGTTTGTCACCGGTGCGGCACCAAACGTGCTGGGTCTGGAGTTCGTCAGCAAAATTGCCGGTATCCAGATTAGCTGGTTGCAGTGGTTCCTCTGCTTCCTGCCGGTTGGGGTTATCTTGCTTATCATTGCGCCGTGGCTTTCCTACGTGCTGTACAAACCGGAAATCACACACAGTGAAGAAGTGGCAACCTGGGCGGGTGATGAACTGAAAACCATGGGTGCGCTGACACGCAGAGAGTGGACACTGATTGGCCTTGTATTGCTCAGCTTAGGTTTGTGGGTTTTTGGCAGTGAAGTCATTAATGCTACTGCAGTTGGTCTGCTGGCAGTTTCGCTAATGCTGGCCCTGCACGTTGTGCCTTGGAAAGATATTACCCGCTATAACAGCGCATGGAACACGCTGGTCAACCTGGCAACTCTGGTTGTGATGGCTAACGGCCTGACTCGTTCTGGCTTTATTGACTGGTTCGCCGGTACCATGAGTACGCACCTGGAAGGATTCTCACCAAACGCAACGGTGATTGTACTGGTTCTGGTGTTCTACTTTGCACACTACCTGTTTGCCAGCCTGTCTGCGCACACCGCAACCATGCTGCCGGTTATTCTGGCCGTCGGTAAAGGTATTCCGGGCGTACCAATGGAACAACTGTGTATCCTGCTGGTGCTGTCTATCGGTATCATGGGCTGTCTGACGCCGTATGCAACCGGTCCTGGGGTGATTATTTACGGCTGTGGCTATGTGAAATCAAAAGATTACTGGCGTCTTGGCGCAATCTTCGGGGTGATTTACATCTCTATGTTGCTGTTGGTTGGCTGGCCGATTCTCGCCATGTGGAACTAATACGTTCGCCAAACGCTGAATAAATCATCACGCCCGCCAGGTTAGCCCACCTGGCGGGCTTTTTTATGATTTAATAGATAGTATTCAGTGTATGTATGAGTTCCACACCCATTATGAAAGCATTCTGGCGTAACGCCGCGTTGCTCGCGGTTTCTCTGCTTCCCTTCTCTTCTGCCAACGCCGTAGCGTTGCAGGCAAAACAGTATGGCGATTTTGATCGCTATGTCCTGGCCCTCTCCTGGCAAACCGGATTTTGCCAGAGTCAACACGATCGAAATCGTAACGAACGAGATGAATGTCGCCTGCAAACCGAAACGACCAACAAAGCTGATTTTCTGACCGTACATGGTCTGTGGCCAGGATTGCCTAAATCGGTTGCTGCCCGTGGTGTTGATGAACGCCGCTGGATGCGCTTCGGTTGCGCTACTCGCCCAATCCCGAATCTACCAGAAGCACGCGCCAGCCGAATGTGTTCATCGCCGGAAACCGGGTTATCACTGGAAACGGCCGCTAAACTAAGTGAAGTCATGCCAGGAGCTGGCGGACGTTCCTGCCTGGAACGCTACGAATATGCCAAACACGGTGCCTGCTTTGGTTTTGATCCGGACGCATACTTCGGTACGATGGTACGCCTGAATCAAGAAATTAAAGAGAGCGAAGCCGGAAAATTCCTTGCGGATAATTACGGTAAAACAGTGAGCCGCCGTGACTTTGACGCCGCCTTTGCCAAAAGCTGGGGAAAAGAGAACGTGAAAGCAGTTAAGCTAACGTGCCAGGGTAACCCTGCGTATTTGACTGAAATTCAGATCTCGATCAAAGCTGACGCCATCAACGCTCCGCTTTCTGCAAACTCATTCTTGCCACAACCACACCCAGGCAACTGTGGCAAAACCTTTGTGATTGATAAAGTGGGTTATTAATCATCTGATTTACAAAACACGCTAATTCGTCTTCCATAAACCGTGACGATTAAGAATTATACATAATGCGCTGCATTGAGGAATTCCCTGAATGTGACGCAAATCACTTCAAAGAGTGAGCAACAGTCAGTATCATCATGTGAGTTAAACCCTCGCCGCCTGACGGTGAGGGTTTTCTTTTGGGTATGTTTATCTGCGACACTCGCAGTACCGACGACATGGAGTAAAAATGTCCAGACCAACTATCATCATTAACGACCTGGATGCCGAACGCATCGATATTCTGCTGGAGCAACCCGCCTATGCTGGTTTGCCAATCGCCGACGCGTTAAACGCAGAGTTGGATCGCGCCCAAATGTGTTCGCCAGAAGAGATGCCACACGACGTGGTGACAATGAACAGCCGGGTTAAATTCCGCAATCTTAGCGATGGCGAAGTGCGTGTGCGCACGCTGGTGTATCCGGCAAAAATGACCGATAGCAATACTCAGCTTTCCGTTATGGCTCCGGTAGGTGCCGCACTGCTGGGGCTGCGCGTTGGCGATTCCATTCACTGGGAACTTCCGGGCGGCGTTGCAACCCACCTTGAAGTGCTGGAACTCGAATACCAGCCAGAAGCTGCTGGCGACTACCTGCTTTAATCCCATCTGCACAAGCGATAACTCGCTTTGCCCAGAGGATGCACGCGCATCCTCTTTACGCAAAATCAGCAATTTTTCCTGGTTCTCACTGTTCACTTTTGCTGCAAAATTATTCCGTTTCGTTTGTGGGAATAACCATGGCAGAAGCATTTTACATCCTGATAGGATTTCTGATTATGGCGGCGATTATCGTCATGGCTGTCCTTTACCTCGAAAACCACTCCTGACGATCATATTGTTCCCCCCGGCATCGCATTCACCAGACCTGAAACCGCCTTCTGCGCCGCCTCTGCGCTTTGTGCACCGGGTACCAGAATCACCTTACGGCACTCCTCTTCACGTTTTTCGAAAATCTCATATCCCCGGGCGGCCTCTTCAAACGGCATATAGTGGGTAACAATTTCTTCTGGTTTCAGTAATCCTTTCTCAATTAACGGTAATAATTCTCCCAGCCATGCGTGAACGTGGGTCTGTCCCATTTTAAACGTCAACCCTTTATCAAAGGCGTCGCCAAACAGGAAACCGTGAATAAATCCAGCGTAGACGCCCGGTACGCTAACAATGCCGCCACGCCTGACCGCCGCAATACACTGGCGCAACGCTTTACCGCTGCTGCCCTCCAGTTTCAGGTTAGTCAGCACCGTTTCCGTGGTGCTGCCTTTCGCTTCAAAACCGACGGCGTCTATTACTGCATCCACGCCCCGGTGACCTGCCGTTTGTTCAATAATTGACTGTGCCGGATCGCTATCTTCATCGAAATTAATCGGGATCGCGCCGTAGCGGTCAGCGGCGAAACGCAAGCGGTAGGGATGATGATCAACAACAAAAATCTGTTCCGCACCGAGCAACCGTGCACAGGCGATTGTCAACAATCCCACTGGACCGGCACCATAGACTGCAACGCTTGAACCTTGTTGGATCTGCGCATTTTTTGCTGCCTGCCATGCCGTTGGCAGAATATCAGAAAGGAAAAGGGCTTTATCATCTGAAAGCAAAGGCGGTACTTTAAACGGCCCCACATTCCCTTTAGGGACGCGGACATATTCCGCCTGTCCACCAGGAACGCCACCATACAGGTGACTATAACCAAACAATGCCGCGGGAGCTGGTATCTGTTTTTTATTGAGCGCAGCGCCTTTACCCGCATTGGTATTTTCGCAGGCGGCATATTGCTGCATTCGACAGAAAAAACAGTCGCCACAAGCAATGACAAACGGAATTACCACCCGGTCGCCTTTTTGCAAATTTTTTACGTCCTTTCCGGTTTCAACGACTTCCCCCATAAATTCATGACCAAAAATATCGCCATGTTTAACCTGGGGTATTTTGCCTCGATAAAGATGGAGGTCAGAGCCACAGATCGCCGTTGCCGTAATACGCAGAATAATATCATCTGCCTGTTCAATGCCCGGATCGGGAACATTTTCTACCTGAACGTGATGTGGGCCGTGATAAGTCAATGCTTTCATGCAACCTCCAGAGACAGTTCAAAAAAGAGTCAGTCTTTAAGGGTAGCTATCACAGCGGGAAAACGGGCGGTACCGCAGGTTTTGGGAGAATTCCTGGTGTTCAGTGAGAATATATTAATCACAGAAACCGTTCGTAAGGAAAAAGAACCAGACAAATATCAGGGATAAATATTATAATCATGGCGAATGATTTGTTCATGATTAACAGGGAGAAAGGGTTATGTATAAGACAATCATTATGCCAGTTGATGTATTTGAAATGGAATTGAGCGACAAAGCTGTTCGCCACGCTGAATTCCTCGCCCAGGATGACGGAGTTATTCATCTACTTCACGTACTACCCGGGTCAGCCAGCCTGAGCCTGCACCGTTTTGCCGCTGATGTGCGTCGTTTTGAAGAGCATCTGCAACATGAAGCAGAAGAACGTCTGCAAACGATGGTCAGCCACTTCACCATCGATCCTTCCCGCATTAAACAACATGTCCGTTTTGGTAGCGTGCGGGATGAAGTCAATGAGTTGGCAGAAGAACTGGGGGCTGATGTTGTAGTTATTGGTTCTCGCCCTGCCCGGAGCCATCCCGGCAGGGCTTTTTAATGCCATAAAAAAGCCGCCAGGTTTGACCCCGGCGGCTAAGCAATTGCAGGTGAATCTTACTTCTTCTTATGCAGTTTTGGTGCGAATCAGGTAGTCAAAAGCACTCAGAGAGGCTTTGGCACCTTCGCCAGTGGCGATGATGATCTGCTTGTACGGAACCGTCGTACAGTCACCCGCTGCGAATACGCCTTTGACGTTGGTTTCGCATTTCGCATCAATGATAATCTCACCCATGCGGTTACGTTCGACTGCGCCTTCCAGCCAGTTGGTGTTCGGCAGCAGACCAATCTGGACGAAAATACCGGCCAGTTCGATGTTGTGAATATCGCCGCTGACACGATCTCGATATTCCAGACCAACGACTTTGCTGCCGTCGCCTTTCACTTCCGTGGTTTGCGCATTCAGAATAATGTCGACGTTTTTCAGGCTGCGCAGTTTGTCCTGCAGCACCTGGTCGGCTTTCATTTCTGGCGCAAATTCCAGCAGAGTTACGTGCTCAACGATACCCGCCAGGTCGATTGCCGCTTCCACGCCGGAGTTACCGCCGCCGATAACCGCTACGCGTTTGCCTTTAAACAGCGGGCCGTCGCAGTGCGGGCAGTAGGTCACGCCTTTGGTGCGATACTGATCTTCGCCCGGAACGTTCATGTTGCGCCATTTTGCACCGGTCGCCACGATAATGCTGCGTGCTTTCAGTACCGCGCCAGAAGCTGTTTCAATCTGGTGTAGACCACCTTCAACCGCTGCCGGGATCAGTTTGCTGGCGCTCTGGCTGTCGATCACATCAACGTCGTATTCATCAACGTGAACTTTCAGTGCGCCTGCCAGCTTCTGCCCTTCAGTCTTCGGTACAGAAATGTAGTTTTCGATATCAACGGTATCGAGGATCTGACCACCAAAACGTTCGCCCATCAGACCGGTACGGATGCCTTTACGTGCGGAGTAAATTGCTGCCGCTGCACCCGCCGGGCCGGAACCGACGATTAATACGTCATAAGCATCACGCTTGTTCAGCTCTTCTGCCGCACGTTTTTCCGCGCCAGTATCAATTTTGGCAACGATTTCAGTCAACGTCATGCGGCCCTGACCAAACTCTTTCCCGTTTACGAACACTGCCGGAACGCCCATCACGTTGCGATCGGTGATTTCGTTCTGGAAGGTGCCGCCGTCAATTGCAGTGTGCTTGATGCGCGGGTTCAGTACGCTCATCAGGTTCAGCGCCTGCACCACGTCCGGGCAGTTGTGGCAAGAGAGCGAGTAATAGGTTTCGAATTCAAAATCACCGTCAATATGGCGAATCTGCTCCAGCAGAGACTGCGCTTCTTTCGACGGATGACCACCGGTCCACAGCAACGCCAGTACCAGCGAGGTGAACTCGTGGCCCAGCGGGGAGCCTGCAAAACGTGGCCCCTGGTTGGAACCTGGGTTGGTGATCAGGAAAGACGGCTTACGCACCGGCAAGCTGTTATCTTTTTTAAAGGTGACTTTGTCTGACAGTTCTGCGATTTCAGCCAACAGTTCCTTGATTTCTGCCGATTTAGCGCTGTCATCCAGCGTGGCAATTAACTCAACAGGCTTGGTCAATTTCTCAAGGTAAGCCTTGAGTTGAGTTTTCATATTTGTGTCGAGCATGTTTATCTCCTGGGCTTTAAACATCATCATGCAAGCGGCCTCTGCGGCTACCTGGATGCAGCTTGCATCATGGTGCGGGGAAGAAAATCGGGTGCCGCAGCACCCGAAGAATTAGGTGAATTTCCGAAGTATTTCGCGCCGGAGTTGGTAGCGCGAAAGACGAAGGAAATTTAGATTTTACCAACCAGGTCCAGAGACGGAGCCAGAGTTGCTTCACCTTCTTTCCATTTAGCCGGGCAAACTTCACCTGGGTGAGAAGCTACGTACTGTGCTGCTTTGATTTTACGCAGCAGGTCAGACGCGTCACGGCCAATGCCTTCAGCGGTAACTTCGATTGCCTGGATGATACCCTGCGGGTCAACAACGAAGGTCGCACGGTCAGCCAGACCTTCATCTTCACGCATGTTGTCGAAGTTACGGGTCAGGGCGCCAGTCGGGTCGCCGATCATCGCATATTTGATTTTAGCGATGGTTTCAGAGCTGCTGTGCCATGCTTTGTGGGTGAAGTGAGTATCGGTAGATACTGCGTATACGTCTACGCCCAGTTTCTGCAGTTCTTCGTAGTGGTCAGCAACGTCACCCAGTTCGGTCGGGCATACGAAAGTAAAGTCAGCCGGGTAGAAGAAGAAGACGCTCCAGCGGCCTTCGGTATCTTTTTCGGTGATTTCGATGAATTCGCCGTTTTTGAATGCCTGGTTTTTAAAAGGTTTAATTTTGGTGTTAATCAAGGACATCTATACTTCCTCCGTGTTTTCGATGAGATGTAAGGTAACCAATTTTTGCCGATTCGGCTAATGCGTTTCCATTATCAAATCGATAAGTTTTACCTTACAACCTTCGTAAGACAACTTTGTGAACTTTGCACCGCCAGCGGCGATAAAAAGTAAAATGGCCCCCTTTCCAGGTGACCGTGTAATCTGAACTACCCTTTGGTATCTTCAGTGCCTGCCTGCAGGCTGAGGTGTTGCCCTTACAAATGCAACAACGACATGGATTACAACACCCTCATAAACAAAGGGCAATCACCTGATCTAAGCTCTTACCTATGACAGTGATAGGTTATGCCTTTTACTCGACTTTTGCACTGACTGAAAAGGACAAATTAATGTTAAAAAAGATACTTTTACTGGCTCTGCTTCCTGCAATCGCCTTCGCAGAGGAACTTCCTGCTCCAGTAAAAGCGATTGAAAAACAGGGCATTACAATCATCAAAACATTCGATGCCCCCGGAGGAATGAAAGGTTATCTCGGAAAGTATCAGGATATGGGCGTCACCATCTACCTGACTCCAGATGGTAAGCACGCTATCTCTGGTTACATGTACAACGAGAAAGGTGAAAACCTGAGTAACACACTTATCGAAAAAGAAATTTACGCACCAGCCGGACGCGAAATGTGGCAACGGATGGAACAATCCCACTGGCTCCTCGACGGTAAAAAAGATGCGCCGGTCATTGTCTACGTGTTCGCCGATCCGTTCTGCCCATATTGTAAACAGTTCTGGCAGCAGGCGCGCCCGTGGGTAGATTCTGGCAAAGTGCAATTAAGAACATTGTTGGTTGGGGTTATCAAGCCAGAAAGCCCGGCGACAGCAGCGGCAATTCTTGCCTCCAAAGATCCCGCAAAAACCTGGCAAGAATATGAATCCTCTGGTGGCAAGCTTAAGCTAAACGTGCCTGCAAACGTAAGTACAGAACAAATGAAAGTGTTAAGCGCCAACGAGAAACTCATGGACGATCTGGGGGCAAATGTCACACCAGCGATCTATTACATGAGTAAGGAAAATACGCTGCAACAGGCCGTGGGGTTGCCCGATCAGAAAACGCTTAATATCATTATGGGGAATAAATAAAAGATAATTCATGGATGGTTGAAATACATCCCTGCTTTTCAACCATCCTAAAAAAGCATGAATTGCTCGCTCTGCCCTAAGTGGCTATGCTATTTTAGAAAAACTTAATCCTGAGTTAAGCAAAAAAATATAATCAATAAAAATATATACGCAAAAAACATTGATTAAGTGAATATACCATGGAAGAAAAATATAACCGGAGTAGTGTATGGCCAATCTCTACGACTTGAAAAAGTTCGACTTAAACCTTCTTGTCATATTTGAGTGTATTTACCAGCATTTAAGCATTAGCAAAGCTGCTGAATCACTATATATCACCCCATCAGCCGTGAGCCAGTCGTTACAACGCTTACGTGCGCAATTTAATGACCCTTTATTCATTCGCTCAGGAAAAGGTATCGCGCCGACGACAACAGGGTTGAATCTGCATCACCATCTTGAGAAAAACCTCAAAGGCCTTGAACAAACAATTAATATAGTCAATAAGTCCGAACTAAAGAAAAACTTTATTATTTACGGCCCTCAGCTCATTTCTTGCTCTAATAATAGTATGCTGATCCGCTGCCTACGGCAAGATGCCTCTGTCGAGATTGAGTGCCATGATATCCTCATGTCAGCAGAGAATGCTGAAGAACTGTTGGTTCACCGCAAAGCCGATCTGGTGATCACCCAAATGCCAGTGATCAGCCGTTCCGTCATTTGCATGCCATTGCATACGATTCGCAATACTCTAATTTGTAGTAATAGGCATCCACGAATTACTGACAATAGCACTTATGAACAAATTATGGCAGAAGAGTTCACCCAATTAATATCTAAATCAGCAGGGGTTGATGATATTCAAATGGAAATAGACGAGAGATTTATGAATCGCAAAATCTCATTTCGTGGTTCCTCTTTGCTGACAATCATTAATAGCATTGCAGTTACAGATTTACTGGGAATAGTCCCCTATGAACTTTATAATTCCTACCGTGACTTTCTTAATTTAAAAGAGATAAAACTAGAACATCCGTTACCTTCAATAAAGCTTTACATTTCCTATAATAAATCTTCTTTAAATAATTTGGTGTTCTCCCGATTTATTGACCGTCTAAATGAGAGTTTTTGATATATAACTACAGACAGCTACTATAACTTTCATCTATTTATTCACAGCGCGAATGAAAAATAAAACACTCTGCTTTACAGTGTTTACTTTATAATTAACAGACTTATCTCACTGATCACCCTGTAACGTTCAGAGAGCGTCTTCAGATGTCTATTTATAAAATTCCTCTTCCGCTCAATATTCTGGAAGCTGCACGAGAGCGTATTACCTGGACACTCAACACCCTACCCCGCGTTTGTGTCTCATTTTCTGGCGGCAAAGACTCTGGTTTAATGCTGCATCTGACAGCCGAACTTGCCCGACAAATGGGCAAAAAAATCTGCGTTTTGTTTATCGACTGGGAGGCGCAATTCTCTTGCACCATTAACTATGTTCAGTCCCTGCGCGAGTTGTACACCGATGTCATCGAAGAGTTTTACTGGGTTGCGCTCCCGCTTACGACGCAAAATTCCCTTTCACAATACCAACCCGAATGGCAGTGCTGGGAACCTGATGTCGAATGGGTACGTCAACCTCCCCAAGATGC
Source organism: uncultured Escherichia sp. (assembly GCF_948475835.1). Classification (NCBI taxonomy): domain Bacteria; kingdom Pseudomonadati; phylum Pseudomonadota; class Gammaproteobacteria; order Enterobacterales; family Enterobacteriaceae; genus Escherichia; species uncultured Escherichia sp. The sequence goes on from NZ_CAOLGM010000026.1 coordinate 15,672, forward strand.
GATAACCGACCCTGACTTTTTCTCCTTTTACCAGCCAGGCATGACCTTCGAACAATTTGTACGTGAGTTTGCCGAATGGTTTTCACAAAAACGTCCGGCGGCGATGATGATCGGCATCCGTGCGGATGAGTCCTACAACCGTTTTGTCGCCATCGCCAGTTTAAATAAACAACGTTTTGCCGACGATAAACCCTGGACTACGGCCGCACCAGGCGGTCATAGCTGGTACATTTACCCCATTTACGACTGGAAAGTGGCTGATATCTGGACCTGGTATGCAAATCATCAAAGTCTCTGCAACCCACTGTATAACCTAATGTATCAGGCAGGCGTTCCTCTGCGTCATATGCGAATTTGCGAACCTTTTGGCCCGGAGCAACGACAAGGATTATGGCTCTATCACGTTATCGAACCGGATCGCTGGGCTGCTATGTGCGCACGAGTCAGCGGGGTAAAAAGTGGCGGCATTTACGCCGGACATGATAATCATTTCTATGGGCATCGGAAAATCCTCAAGCCAGAACATTTAGACTGGCAAAAATATGCATTATTGCTGCTCAATAGCATGCCGGAAAAAACAGCTGAGCATTACCGCAATAAAATCGCCATTTATTTGCACTGGTATCAGAAAAAAGGCATCGAGGTTCCACAAACCCAGCAAGGGGACATTGGCGCGAAAGATATCCCCTCCTGGCGGCGGATATGCAAAGTTTTACTCAATAACGATTACTGGTGTCGGGCATTATCATTTAGTCCTACGAAAGCGAAGAACTATCAGCGTTATAACGAACGGATAAAAGGAAAACGTCAGGAATGGGGGATACTATGCAACAACGATTAACGCAGGATTTAACGCAATTTCTCGCCAGCTTGCCGGAAGATGATCGCATCAAAGCGATTAATGAAATCCGCATGGCGATCCATCAGGTTAGCCCCTTTCGTGAAGAGCCAGTGGATTGCGTTCTGTGGGTTAAAAACAGCCAACTTATGCCTAATGATTACAACCCAAACAACGTGGCACCACCCGAAAAAAAACTGCTGAAAAAATCCATTGAAATAGATGGTTTTACCCAACCCATTGTGGTCACGCATACGGATAAAAATGCCCTGGAAATCGTGGATGGTTTTCACCGCCATGAAATTGGTAAAGGCTCATCATCATTAAAATTACGCTTAAAAGGTTATTTGCCGGTGACCTGTCTGGAAGGTACGCGTAATCAACGCATCGCCGCGACTATTCGTCATAATCGCGCTCGTGGACGCCATCAAATCACCGCCATGTCGGAAATCGTCCGTGAACTTAGCCAGTTGGGATGGGACGATAATAAAATTGGCAAAGAGCTAGGAATGGACAGCGACGAAGTGCTGCGCCTGAAGCAAATTAACGGCCTGCAAGAGCTGTTTGCCGACCGTCAATATTCCCGCGCCTGGACGGTTAAATAACTAAAGCTGGCGCAGGCGTTCAGCTGCTGCCAGCAACGTCGATTCCTTCTTGGCAAAACAGAGACGAATCAGTTTATGTGGGAAGGGATCGGCGCAAAACACCGACAGCGGAATCGCCGCTACGCCGTGCTCCTGCGTCAGCCACTGGCAAAACTCAACATCATCCAGGGTAGAAACCTCGCTGTAATCCACCAGCAAAAAGTATGTACCTTCACACGGTAAAATCTCCAGCCGGCTTTCATTTAAAGCATTCACCAGAATATCGCACTTCTGGCGATAAAAGTCCGGTAACGCAAGATAATGCTCAGGTTCTGCACGTAGCATATCAGCAAGCGCCAGCTGTGCCGGGGTATTCACCGAAAAGGTCAGATACTGATGTACCTTGCGAATTTCGGCGCTGATGGGCGCTGGCGCAACACAATAACCCACTTTCCAGCCGGTCATATGATAGGTCTTGCCAAATGAAGAAACCGCCACTGCCCGCTCACGCAGCTGCGGATGCGCCAGCACACTGGCATGGCCCTGTTGTGAAAAGTTGATGTGCTCGTAGACTTCATCGCTAATGACAAAAATCTCGTGCCCGGCGATCGCCTGCCACAAAGCGGCGAAATCAGCCTGCTGCCAGACAGTTGCACTGGGGTTATGCGGAGTGTTGAGGATCACCAGTCTGGTGCGCTCGCTTAATAATGCGGCAAATTCCTGCCAGTCAACGCGAAAATGCGGTGGTTGCAGTGCCATACGCTTCACTATTCCCCCAGAAAGCGCGATGGCGGGGGAGTAACTGTCATAGCTGGGATCAAAACAAATCACTTCATCGCCATTGCGCACCAGTGCGGTAATCGCCGCGTATAACGCTTCCGTCGCCCCTGCCGTTACGGTGATATCGCTATCGGCATCTGGTTGATAGCCATACAAACGTTCCGTTTTCTGAGCAATCGCCTCGCGCAAGGCCTGCACGCCGGTCATGGGCGCGTATTGGTTTGCCCCCTGGGCAACGTGGTACGCCAGCCGCTCCTGTAAATAGCGCGGACCATCAAAATCAGGAAAGCCTTGCGACAGGTTAATCGCCTGGTGTTGCTGCGCCAGCGCGCTCATCTGGGTGAAAATAGTGGTGCCAAGTTGTGGAAGTTTGCTTTGTGGAATCAGAGGGTTATTTGTCATTTTTATTGTACCTGACGAAGTTGCGTGTTGAAGGCACTATAACACGATGCTAGTATTTGGCAATCAAGACGTTTAGATGTCTAAATAAAACAATAAGGACAACACAACATGCCTCACAATCCTATCCGCGTGGTCGTCGGCCCGGCTAACTACTTTTCACATCCAGGAAGTTTCAATCACCTGCACGATTTTTTCACTGATGAACAACTTTCTCGCGCGGTGTGGATCTACGGCAAACGCGCCATTGCTGCGGCGCAAACCAAACTTCCGCCAGCGTTTGGACTTCCAGGGGCAAAGCATATTTTGTTTCGTGGTCATTGCAGCGAAAGCGATGTACAGCAACTGGCGGCTGAGTCCGGTGACGATCGCAGCGTGGTGATTGGCGTCGGCGGCGGCGCACTGCTCGACACCGCGAAAGCCCTCGCCCGCCGTCTCGGTCTGCCATTTGTTGCCGCTCCGACGATCGCCGCCACCTGCGCAGCCTGGACACCGCTCTCCGTCTGGTATAACGATGCCGGACAGGCGCTGCATTATGAGATTTTCGACGACGCCAATTTTATGGTGCTGGTGGAACCGGAGATTATCCTCAATGCACCGCAACAATATCTGCTGGCGGGGATCGGTGACACGCTGGCGAAATGGTATGAAGCGGTGGTGCTGGCTCCGCAACCAGAAACGTTGCCGCTAACCGTGCGACTGGGGATCAATAATGCGCAGGCCATTCGCGACGTATTGTTAAACAGTAGCGAACAGGCACTTGCCGATCAGCAAAATCAGCAGTTAACGCAATCATTTTGCGATGTGGTGGATGCGATTATCGCCGGGGGTGGAATGGTCGGTGGTCTGGGCGATCGTTTTACGCGTGTGGCTGCGGCCCATGCCGTGCATAACGGTCTGCCTGTCCTGCCGCAAACCGAGAAATTTCTCCACGGCACCAAAGTCGCTTACGGAATTCTGGTGCAAAGCGCCTTGCTGGGTCAGGATGATGTGCTGGCGCAATTAACCGGGGCGTATCAGCGTTTTCATCTGCCGACTACGCTGGCGGAGCTGGAAGTGGATATCAATAATCAGGCGGAGATCGACAAAGTGATTGCCCACACCTTGCGCCCGGTGGAGTCCATTCATTACCTGCCAGTCACGCTGACACCAGATACGTTGCGTGCAGCGTTCGAAAAAGTGGAATCGTTTAAAGCCTGACGTGCAAATTTAGCAGCAGCGCGCGCCGCCTTTTCCACCGTAGCGCGCGTCCTGCCGCTCACGGAAAAACTCCTCGTAGGTCATCGGCGTTTGATCGGGATGGTTAACCCGCATATGTTCGACATAGTTGTCGTAATCAGGCATACCAATCATCAGCTTCGCCGCCTGACCTAAATATTTTCCGGCTTTTGCCAGTGAATCAAACATCTTGGCCTCCGCTAACCATGTTGCTGAAAGAGTGCCGGATGCGGCGTGAACGCTTTATCCGGCCTACAAATGCTATCAACGCACTCGGTCAGTCCCCTCGCCCCATCGGGGAGAGGGTTAGGGTGAGGGGGAACCCTCGGCACTATGCCAACATTCGCCAACATCCCCCCTCACTCTGACTTTAGTGCGCACCTTTCGCCTGCGCTACGATCTCCTCAACATTTTCCGGCATTGGCTCATACGGCGTTTCTTTCGCCGTTGGCTTCGGCTCTTTCAATGCCGCAAGTGCCGTCTTAATCGAGAACAGTGCCAGAACCACCACGACCACCATAAAGAAGATGGTTAACCCGGCATCCAGACGGTTGTTGAACACCAGTTGCGCCAGCTGTGACTCAGTATACTGCGACGGAATATTGCCGCTGTCGATCATTGCCTGGAACTTGTTAGCAATGGCCAGGAAGCCGACTTTCGCATCCGGGCTAAACGCTTTCTGCCAGCCTGCGGTCAGGGTACAAATCAGTAGCCAGGCCGTTGGTACCAGCGCCACCCAGGCGTAACGTTGACGTTTCATCTTGAACAACACCACGGCACAGAGCATCAGCGCCATCCCTGCCAGCATCTGGTTGGCAATACCAAACAGCGGCCACAGAGTGTTAATACCGCCCAGCGGATCGACCACGCCCTGATGGAGGAAGTAGCCCCACGCCAGTACGCACAGCGCCGTTGCCAGCAGGTTAGCAGGCAGTGAATCGGTCCGCTTCAGGCCAGGAGACACCACGCCCAGCAGATCCTGCAACATAAAGCGCGCAGCACGCGTACCCGCATCTACCGCCGTCAGAATAAACAGAGCTTCAAACAGAATGGCGAAGTGATACCAGAACGCCACATCCATCATACCACCCAGCGCACCGTGCAGGATGTAAGCCATCCCCACCGCCAACGTCGGCGCACCGCCCGCACGGGAAATGATCGACTGTTCACCCACTTCGCTGGCAATCTGGTTGAGCGTATCTGGTGTAATGCTAAAGCCCCAGCTACTCACCACCTGCGCGGCAGAAGCGACCACATCCGCCGTCCCTGCCGGAGCCAGCACCGCCATTGGGCTGTTCATGGCAAAGTAAACGCCCGGATCGATGATACAGGCGGAAACCAGCGCCATAATCGCCACGAAGGATTCCATCAACATTCCACCGTAGCCGATAAAACAAGCCTGCCCTTCGTTCGCCAGCATCTTCGGCGTGGTGCCGGAAGAGATCAGCGCATGGAAGCCAGACACCGCGCCACAGGCGATGGTGATAAACAGGAACGGGAACAGGTTACCGGTCCATACCGGGCCAGTGCCATCGACAAATTTGGTCAGCGCAGGCATGGTCAGCGTCGGGCGCATAATCAAAATGCCTACCGCCAGACCGACGATCGTCCCGATTTTCAGGAAGGTAGAGAGGTAGTCACGCGGGGCCAGCAGCAACCACACCGGCAGCACCGCCGCCACAAAACCGTAACCCACCAGCATCCAGGTCAGCTGCACGCCGGTAAAGTCAAAGTACGGTGCCCAGGTCGGACTTTCTGCCACCCAGCCGCCAGAGATAATGGCGAAAATCAGGAATACCAGACCGATGACCGACACTTCACCAATACGCCCCGGACGCAGATAGCGCAGGTAGATCCCCATAAACAGCGCCAGCGGAATGGTGAACGCAACGGTATACGTTCCCCACGGGCTATGAGTCAGGGCTTTCACCACGATCATCGCCAGTACTGCAAGGATAATGACCATGATCATAAAGCAGGCCACCAGCGCTATCACCCCGGCGGTTGGCCCCATCTCTTCTTTGACCAGCTCACCCAGCGATCGACCGTCACGGCGCGTAGAAACAAACAGCACCATGAAATCCTGCACCGCACCGGCGAGAACCACCCCGGCGAGCAGCCAGATCATCCCTGGCAGGTAACCCATTTGCGCCGCCAGTACCGGCCCAACCAACGGACCTGCTCCGGCAATGGCCGCAAAATGGTGACCGAACAGCACTTTCTTGTCCGTCGGCACATAGTCCAGCCCGTCGTTATGGCGCACCGCTGGCGTCATACGCGTCGGGTCAACCGCCAGCACATTTTTGGCGATATACAGCCCATAAAAACGGTAAGCGATCAGATAGATACAGACCGACGCCACCACAATCCACAGCGCGTTGATCTGTTCCCCACGATTTAAAGCAATGTATCCCAGAGCAAATGCTCCCATTACAGAGAGCACTGTCCAGACGAGGTATTTCCCTGATTTGTTCATAGTTGTTATCCGTGTGCGTGTCCATAGATATGTTACATTTTGTTTCTATAACATCTTTGTACGATTTAACAACACGGTAACCATGTAAATCGGAGTTGAAACCAATATTTAACTTAACAATGTTAACTCGATCACTCCGTTAACCGAGTTTTCCTGCAATCTCATTTAATTCTGTCGGGCTCATCCCAAAACTGCCGTACCCAGCCGACAAGTGCAGCAACGCCGCCCCTGTTCATCGAAAACGACGATTTCCCAGCTCTGATTTTGCCGCCCAAGATGCAGCGGCTGGCAGACGCCGCGTACCTTGCCTTCAGACACCGGGCGATGATGGGTGGCGTTAAGTTCCGTACCCACCACACACTGCCCGTCACGGGTCATCATAAATCCGGCCATCGATCCCAGCGTTTCAGCCAGCGCCGCTGACGCGCCGCCATGCAGCAGGCCAAACGGCTGATGAGTACGGGTATCAACCGGCATTTCGGCTTCCAGCACATCATCTCCCAGACGGGTATACACAATTCCCAGATGCGCCACCATTGTGTTATCGCTGGTGGCGTTCAGTTCGTCGAGCGTTAAATGGCGTTTCCAGATCATGCTTATGCCCCCAGCGTTGAGCCGCCATCGACCACAATATCCTGTAGGGTGATATGGCTGGCGAGGTCAGAGGCGAGGAACAAAATCGTGTTGGCGATCTCTTGTGGACGGGCGATTTTCCCCAGCGGAATGCCGAGTTTAAACTGCTCGCCAAAGCCGCGAATACGCTGTTCTTCGGCGTCATCGCTCACCCACAGCGTGCGTTGCATATCGGTGTCGGTGGAGCCAGGCGAAACCACATTACAGCGCACGCCGCTAACCGCCAGTTCCAGCCCGACGCTCAACGCCAGGCTTTTCAGCGCCGCTTTCGATGCGCCATAAGCACTCATACCAATACGCGGCGTGTGTGCGGCGTCGGACGCCACAGTGACAATCGCCCCGCCCCGCTGACGGCGAAACTGGTTCATGGTTTGCTGAAACAGGTTAAACGCACCGCCGACGTTAACCGCAAAAGTCTGCTGCCAGTCCTCTTTGCTCAGTTGGTCTGTCGCGCCCATGCGTAAAATTCCCGCCGCATTGACCAGCGCGTCCAGTCGCTCCGTTTCAGCTAACAGTCGCTGACACACTTGCGCCACCTGCGCAGCGTCGGCAACATCCATCACTTCGGTCGCAAAGGGATATTGCTCCTGAGTGAACGCTTGATCAAAACCTGTAACTTTCGCTCCCGCCTCAACAAACGCCAGCGCCGTGGCGTAGCCGATACCTTTACCTGCGCCGGTTACCCAGACATTTTTACCGCTGAAATCCATTATTTCACCTCGCGGGAGAGTAGCTTCCACCAGGCGTCGATGGTCGGGTTTTTCGCCAGCATGACAAAATCGATATCACCATGCACTTTGCGCCAGCGCGCCGCCAGCGCCATCATGCGCACCGAATCCAGACCGTAGTCGATCAGGTTGTCGTCATCGAACGGTTCATCGGACTCGTCCAGCAACGGCAGGATCACCTCACGCAGCGCCGCTTTGCTGGCGGGGACAGGTGCTGGCAGCAATTCTTCGGTCATCACCACCCGGCCAGAACGTCCGGCCACATATTTCAGCGACATCAAATGCTCGTCACGGCTGAAATCGGCCAGCGCATCCGCCACCATAAACGGTTTAATATCGCGCATAAATGCGTCGGTTGCGGTAGTCATACAGCCAATGTGGGCATATACCCCGGTAATAATCAGCTGGTTACGTCCACTCTCTTTGAGCATTTGCTCCAGCGGAGAACGATGAAACGCGCTGTAGCGCCACTTCACCAGCACCGTGTCGTCGGCATCTGGCGTCAGGCGATCCACCACCTTTTGCTGTTCCGGCGAACGGGTCAGGCCCGGCCCCCACATATCATTCAACAGCGCCCGATCTTCATCGCTCTGCTCTTTCGGCTGGGCGGTGTAATAAACCGGAATATTGTGCTGTTTGCAGTAGTCGCGCAGCGCAGCAATATTCGCGATCACCTGCTCCATCATCGGGCAGTTCTCGCCCCAGAAGCTGACAAAATAGTCCTGCATATCATGGATTAACAACGCGGCACGTTGCGGTTCAAAGGCCCAGTCAACTTTATTCTTAGGGATATCGTGAGACTCCGGCAGTGCGTAAGCCTGTAATTTTGGAATAGCCATCGTGTTCTCTCCTTCAGGCTGATGCGCGTGACGCCAGCCACTGACGTAATTGTTTTTTATCGACTTTCCCGACCGCCGTCAGCGGAAGTGAATCTACACACTCCACGCGATCCGGTAATTTAAATTCGGCAATACCCTGTTCACGCAGGAAACGACGCACCTGCACCGCGCGCAGCGGCTCTTTTACCACCAGATAAGCGCAGCTTTTTTCGCCCATCAGCTCATCTTCCATGCTCACCAGTGCGGCGTAGATCACCGCCGGGTGGCGCAGCAGCAGGTTTTCGATCTCTTCGGCAGCGATCTTCTCACCGCCACGGTTGATCTGATCTTTCTCGCGCCCCTGCACGGTGATGTACCCCTCTGGATCAATAGAGATCAGATCGCCGGAACAGTAAAAACCGTTGGCATCAAAGGCGCTGGCATTGTGCTGCGGGCTTTTGTAATAGCCACGGAAGGTGTATGGACCGCGGGTCATCAGGCGTCCAACTTCCCCTTGCGGCAGTGGATTTCCTTCAGCATCAGCAACCCATACTTCATCGTCCGGACACATTGGGTAACCCTGGGTATGGATAATTTTCTCCGCGCTATCATCAAGACGGGTGTAGTTCACCAGCCCTTCCGCCATGCCAAACACCTGCTGCAACTGGCAGCCAATCTCAGCGGGAATACGCGCCGCAAGGGTGGCAGAAAGACGTGCGCCGCCGACCTGTAACAGTTTCAGCGAGGCAAGCTGCGCCCGGCTTTCACCTTCGGTCAGCGCCTGCAACCACAGGCTGACTGCCGGTGGCACCAGCGCGGTGACGTTCACCTGATGTTTTTCAATCAATGGGAAGCAAAGCGTGGCGCTGGGATCGGCCGCCAGAACAACCGTTCCTCCGGCAAGAAAGACGCCCAGCGATCCCGGCGAACTCATGGCGTAGTTATGAGCCGCCGGGATCGCGCACAGGTAGCGTGTCTGTCGTGTGAACTGACAAATCTCGACGCTACGACGCACGCTGTAGTAGTAGTCGTTATGAGTGCGCGGGATCAGTTTCGGTGTGCCGGTGGTGCCGCCGGAAAGCTGGAAATAGGCCACTTCATCAGCAGGTGATGGCGTGGCAGTAAAATCCTCAGCCGGATGGTTAATCGCATCCTGCAAGTTATGCTCACCGCTGTCGTTGTGCAGTTGCACCACGCGAATGGAGGAATGTTCTGTGACGAAAGTATTGAGGAAATCATCCCCGCTAAACAGCGCATGTTGGCGATCGGCAATCAGCAATGCGGGTTCAATCTGGCTGGCATAGGCGTTCAGTTCACTACGCTGATGGCTGAACAGCGCCAGCACCGGCGCAACGCCCAGTTTCAGCAGCGCGAAAAAGGTAATATACAATTCAGCGACGTTACCCAGTTGTACCAGCGCGGTTTCACCAGGTTTAATGCCCTGACGGCGTAAACTACACGCGAGGTTATCCGCCGCCTGATTCAGCTCCCGGTAACTCAACTGTCGCTCGCCGTCGATAACCGCGATGCTGTCACTCGCAGCGTGGCGAGTCAGAATGTCGGTCAGCGGCAAATCCTGCCAGTAGCCTTTTTCCCGATAGCGACGGGCAAACTCTTCCGGCCAGCGGGTGAATGGAATGCTCATCCTCGCTCCTTAATGCAATCCAAAAACGTTCAACATGGTAGAAAGTTTGACGCCTGTTTCGCGCCACTCACCCAACGGTGACGACGCAGGCACAATCCCCGCTCCGGCAAACAGACGCACCTGATTTTCCCGCAGCTTCGCGCAGCGGATGGTCACCACCCATTCGCCGTTACCTTCGCTGTCACACCAACCCACAATGCCGCCAAACAGTTCGCGGTCGAATGGCTCCAGTTCAGCAATAACCTGGGTCGCGGCCTGATGCGGGAAACCGCTCAGCGCGGGGGTTGGATGCAGCAGACAGGCCAGAGTCAGTGCGTTTTCTTGCGAATTCGCTTTACCTTCAAAGGGAGTTGCGAGATGCCACAGCGTCGGCGTGGTAATCAATTGTGGAGAGGAGGGAACGTGTAACTCACTACTGCGTTCGCGCAGTACCTCTTTCATCGCCTGAGTCACCAGTTCATGTTCATGGCGATCTTTTTCTGACGCCAGCAGACGATTACCCGCTTCGCGATCGAGCACTTCATCCGGCTGACGACGCGCGGAACCGGCTAACGGAATGGAGCTAAAACGCTCGCCGTCTTTACGTAGCAGCAGTTCCGGGCTGGCCCCCAGCAGGACGCCGCCATCAGCCAGCGGGACATGGAAGTTGTAACTAACCGGGTTTTGCGCAATCAACCGTTCCAGCAATACGCCACTATCAATGGCGGCGTCAGTGGTGATATCAATCAACCGTGACAACACCACTTTGTCGACCTGCGGCGTGGCGGTAAGTGCGGCAGCGCGAGCAACCATCTGTTCAAACGTGGTTTGTTGCGGAATTGCCTGGCGTTCTACCACGTTCAGCGACTCGCTGCGGGTGAAACGGCGGGCGGAAGCTTGTTTTTCCTGACGGGAGAACGACTGCCAGGATTCGGGAATATACAGCGACGAAGGCTGACGTGGATCGAAGGGAATCGCCCCGACCATCACCGGATTTTTGATGCCCTGCGCTTTGGCATCGGCAAACAGCGCGGCGAGTTTTTGCTGGAAGGGACTGTCGGGCGAATCCCCGTTCACAGCCGGTTCATCGAAACGGGCGAAACATCCTGACGTCGTAAAACTGCGGTACGGCGACATAAAGAAAAAGCGATTGGGCGCAAGTGTTGCCATGGTCTGCTGTACTTCCTCAGCCAGTGACGTATCCATATCATCCTCCACAAAATGATAAAGGCTTTAATAATGATTATCATTTATATTTTCGGTCGCTAACCTAAAAGCAAACGCGCACTATGTCAACTCTTGAGGTAACGCAATCTGCAACTCGGGGTTGCATCTGGTTGTGGTTACAATGAAAATGAGAAGCATTAACTTCATTAATAACAGGAAGCTGATTTGTGAGACTCGCCCCGCTCTACCGCAACGCCCTTCTATTAACAGGACTTTTACTTTCAGGAATAGCCGCAGTTCAGGCCGCTGACTGGCCGCGTCAGATTACTGACAGCCGTGGCACACATACACTGGAAAGCCAGCCGCAGCGTATTGTTTCCACCAGCGTCACCCTGACCGGCTCACTGCTGGCGATTGATGCTCCGGTGATCGCCAGCGGCGCGACCACGCCGAATAACCGCGTCGCGGATGACCAGGGCTTTTTACGCCAGTGGAGCAAGGTGGCGAAAGAACGCAAACTGCAACGGCTCTATATCGGCGAACCGAGCGCCGAAGCCGTTGCCGCGCAAATGCCGGATCTGATTTTAATTAGCGCAACCGGCGGGGATTCGGCGCTGGCACTGTATGATCAGCTTTCCACCATCGCCCCGACATTAATCATCAATTACGACGACAAAAGCTGGCAGTCGCTGTTAACGCAGCTTGGCGAAATTACCGGGCATGAGAAACAAGCGGCAGAGCGGATTGCACAGTTTGATAAGCAACTGGCAGCGGCGAAAGAGCAAATCAAATTACCGCCGCAGCCGGTCACTGCCATTGTCTATACCGCCGCTGCACACAGTGCCAATCTCTGGACGCCGGAATCAGCACAAGGGCAGATGCTGGAACAACTCGGCTTTACGCTGGCGAAGTTGCCCGCAGGGTTAAACGCCAGCCAAAGCCAGGGCAAACGCCATGACATCATTCAGCTTGGTGGGGAAAATCTGGCTGCTGGGTTAAATGGCGAGTCACTATTCCTGTTCGCCGGTGATCAGAAAGATGCCGATGCGATTTATGCCAATCCACTGCTCGCGCACCTGCCCGCAGTACAAAACAAGCAGGTTTATGCGCTGGGAACCGAGACGTTCCGCCTGGATTACTACAGCGCCATGCAAGTGCTGGAACGACTTAAGGCGCTGTTTTAAGCATTAACTGTCAGACGCTGTCACCTGCGGCGGCGTCTGGCGAAAACGTCGCAACTCCACCAGCACCAGCAATAACAACACGCCGATAATCAACAAACCAAAACCGCTCGCGCTTGCGGAAGCAACCGGTGTCATCATCGCGCCCAAACCACCCAGCAGCGCCGCGCCTATGGCATCGCCCGTCACGTTCTGCGCCGTCCACAAACCGTTAATCCGCCCTAACATCGCTTCCGGGGTTTGCGTTTGCAGCATTGTATATTGCAGCAACGAACTAACCGCGCTCAGCCAGCCGAACAGCGCCAGACAAACCACGCCTAAAATCCACATCGGCATCAGGCCAAACAGACCAATGGCGAGGAACGATCCCAGCGTGGAGAGCAGCATCAATAACCCTGGTCGCGCACTATGTGCCAGCTTCCCGCTGGTTAACGCACCAATAGCCGCGCCGAGCGGGATCGCCGCGTAGAGAAAACCAATCTGTGCCGCTGACATCTGCCAGTTGTCAGCCAGCGCCGGATACAGTACCCGCACCGCGCTCGCCATCGTCAATAAACCACCCAGCAGCGCAATCCCGCCCACCAGCGGGCTGGCAAGCAGAAAACGAAATCCTGCCAGTAATGATTTCAACGGATGCTCACGCGGCTGCGGTGGCGGTGGCAACGCCGGAAGGCTTAACAACGGTAGCAAGGTAATAAACGTGCCCGCCGCCGCCAGCCCGTAGTTCCAGGCTACGCCACCGGTCGCTAGCAATAAACCGCCAATCATGGGCGAAATCACCGACCCCAGACGCACGGTCAACATGGTGATCGCCCCGGCCTGCATTAAGTTTTCACGCCCTACCAGTGCTGGTGTCGCCGCCAATAGCGCCGTAACGCCAAGCGATGCGAAAAAACCATCCCATAAACCAAGTAAATAGATTGCCAGCAATGACGGCTCCGGCAGCAGTGCATTAAGGCACAGTCCAATGAAGCCAATGCCACAGGTGCCGCGCGCCAGCAAAATCACTTTTTTGCGCTCATAGCGATCCGCCAGCACACCGCCAACCATCAGGCCAACAAACATCGCGCCGCCGGTCAGCGTCACCGAAAGCCCCACCTGCCAGGTAGAATGCGTCATCATCTGGATCTGCACCGGCACCGCGACGCCGAGCAAACCCAGAGACACAATTGAGATAAAACGAGCGAGGAATACTGCGCGAAACGCCGGGTGCGTTTTCAACAGGCTGAGGTTAAGCAGCCAGGATTGTTTATTCATTACAATGCCTTGCCATCAAATATTTTAAATACCTATTCTTAGGCTGCACATGCTAACATATCCAAATAAGATCGATAACGATAATTAATTTCATTATCATGGAAGTTCGTATGTCTGGTTCTGTTGCCGTGACACGCGCCATTGCCGTGCCCGGATTGCTGTTATTACTGATTATCGCGACGGCATTAAGCCTGCTCATTGGGGCAAAATCACTCCCCGCTTCCGTAGTGCTGGAGGCCCTCTCCGGCACCTGCCAGAGCGCCGACTGCACCATCGTGCTCGACGCGCGACTGCCGCGCACCCTTGCCGGTTTACTTGCAGGCGGCGCGCTTGGCCTTGCCGGGGCGTTGATGCAAACCCTCACCCGAAATCCACTTGCCGACCCCGGCTTGCTTGGCGTGAATGCCGGAGCCAGCTTTGCCATTGTGCTGGGTGCGGCGCTGTTTGGTTACTCATCCGCGCAGGAACAACTGGCGATGGCCTTCGCCGGGGCGCTGGTGGCCTCATTGATTGTTGCCTTTACCGGCAGTCAGGGCGGCGGGCAGTTAAGTCCGGTGCGTTTAACCCTGGCGGGCGTGGCGCTGGCGGCGGTGCTGGAAGGACTGACCAGCGGCATCGCCCTGCTTAATCCTGACGTCTACGATCAACTGCGTTTCTGGCAAGCCGGTTCGCTGGATATTCGCAATCTACATACCTTAAAAGTGGTGCTGATCCCGGTGCTGATCGCCGGAGCAACTGCGCTATTACTGAGTCGCGCGCTGAACAGTTTGAGCCTCGGCAGTGACACCGCGACGGCGCTGGGCAGTCGCGTGGCGCGCACACAGTTAATTGGTCTGCTGGCGATTACCGTGCTTTGTGGTAGTGCGACAGCGGTAGTTGGCCCGATTGCCTTTATTGGCCTGATGATGCCGCATATGGCGCGTTGGCTGGTGGGTGCCGATCATCGCTGGTCGCTGCCCGTCACGCTACTCGCCACCCCTGCCCTGCTGCTGTTTGCCGATATCATCGGGCGGGTGATTGTGCCCGGCGAGTTGCGCGTTTCTGTGGTCAGTGCGTTTATTGGTGCACCGGTGCTGATCTTCCTCGTGCGACGTAAAACGCGAGGTGGTGCATGATTTACGTCTCTCGCCGATTACTCATCACCTGTTTGCTGCTTATTTCCGCCTGTGTGGTTGCAGGTATCTGGGGATTACGCAGCGGTGCCGTCACGCTGGAAACCTCGCAGGTATTCGCCGCGCTGATGGGCGATGCGCCGCGCAGTATGACGATGGTGGTCACCGAATGGCGTTTACCACGCGTGCTGATGGCGCTGTTGATTGGCGCGGCACTGGGCGTCAGCGGTGCGATTTTTCAGTCGCTGATGCGTAACCCGCTCGGCAGCCCTGACGTAATGGGCTTTAACACCGGGGCGTGGAGCGGCGTGCTGGTGGCGATGGTGCTGTTTGGTCAGGACCTGACGGCTATCGCGCTGTCAGCAATGGTGGGCGGCATTGTCACTTCGCTTCTGGTCTGGCTGCTCGCCTGGCGTAACGGCATCGACACCTTTCGGTTGATTATTATCGGTATCGGTGTTCGCGCCATGCTGGTGGCCTTTAATACCTGGCTGTTGCTGAAAGCGTCTTTAGAAACGGCGCTAACAGCGGGTTTGTGGAATGCCGGATCGCTCAACGGCCTGACGTGGGCAAAAACCTCGCCTTCCACACCCATCATTATATTGATGCTCATTGCCGCCACCTTGCTGGTGCGGCGAATGCGCTTGCTGGAGATGGGCGATGATACCGCCTGCGCGCTGGGCGTCAGCGTCGAACGTTCGCGTCTGTTAATGATGCTGGTTGCAGTGGTGCTTACCGCTGCGGCAACGGCGCTTGCCGGGCCGATTTCCTTTATTGCTTTAGTCGCGCCGCACATTGCCCGACGCATTAGCGGCACCGCTCGCTGGGGGCTAACCCAGGCGGCGCTGTGCGGGGCGCTGTTACTGCTGGCGGCCGATCTCTGCGCCCAACAACTGTTTATGCCGTATCAACTTCCGGTTGGCGTCGTTACCGTCAGCCTCGGCGGTATTTACCTTATCGTCTTGTTAATTCAGGAGTCTCGCAAAAAATGACCGAATCAGTAGCCCGTTTGCGCGGCGAACAGTTAACCCTGGGATATGGCAAATATACCGTTGCGGAAAATCTGACTGTAGAAATTCCTGATGGTCACTTCACGGCAATTATCGGACCAAATGGCTGTGGTAAATCCACGTTACTGCGTACCTTAAGCCGCCTGATGACGCCTGCTCACGGGCATGTCTGGCTGGATGGCGAGCACATTCAACATTACGCCAGTAAAGAAGTTGCACGCCGGATTGGTCTGTTGGCGCAAAATGCTACCACGCCGGGCGATATCACCGTGCAGGAGCTGGTGGCGCGTGGACGTTATCCGCATCAACCGCTGTTTACCCGCTGGCGCAAAGAGGATGAAGAAGCGGTAACGAAAGCGATGCAGGCCACGGGAATAACTCATCTGGCAGATCAAAGCGTGGATACCCTTTCTGGCGGACAACGCCAGCGAGCGTGGATCGCGATGGTGCTGGCCCAGGAAACGGCAATTATGCTGCTCGACGAACCCACGACCTGGCTGGATATCAGTCATCAGATTGATCTACTGGAACTGTTAAGCGAACTGAACCGCGAGAAAGGCTATACCCTGGCGGCGGTGCTGCACGATCTTAATCAGGCCTGTCGTTACGCCAGCCATTTGATTGCATTGCGGGAAGGGAAAATTGTTGCTCAGGGAGCGCCGAAGGAGATTGTCACTGCTGAACTGATTGAGCGCATTTATGGTCTGCGATGCATGATCATTGACGATCCGGTAGCCGGAACGCCGCTTGTGGTGCCGCTCGGACGAACGGCACCTTCAACCGCAAATAGTTAAACTAAGTGGTCTGCCATCATGGCATCCTGTTTTCTGGATGCCATCGCATAGCGCAATAACACGCTACCACAAGCCACCATCCCGCCGATCAGCGCGGAAAGGATCACAATAATCGCCTTACCCGGACCGTCTTTTTTCACTGGCAATGACGGGCTTAACTGATATTTAAACGGCGTAAAATTCACATCGTTGATATTTGCTTTTGTTAACTGCTCAACAAGATACTGACGATTACGTAATTCACCGTTCAGTTCCGCAACGTCAGTGACCGCTTTTTCAATTTCCAGTTTGCGTTCAATACCGTCTGCGCCGAGAGAAATAGAGAAATCGGGGTCATCTTTAACGGCCTGACCATTACTGTATACGGGCTTTTTAATTCCCGCCGCGTTGGCAATGTCGAGTGAATAATTGAGGCGCTGAATGTTTGCATCAAGTTGATTTTTCGTTTTAATGCGATCCTGAGCCAGTTTTTCTTTTTCAAACTGGGTTTTGATCTCCAGTTTATTACGGACGTTTTCTATCGACTCTTTCACCACCAACGCAGAGATATAATCGATATACCCGCTCAAAACGGTCTGCGCCTCTTTACTGGTTGGCGCGGTAAAACTTAGCGTCCAGGAGGTATACAGTGACGGTTCATCTTTTTTCTTACTGGCATTGTCATCAACCGCTTTCATTTTTTCGCTCAATGCAACAATAGCGCGATGCAAATCCAGTTCATCGATTTTCGCCTCTTTTAATTGGTCCATCACATAAGGTGATGAACGCAGGTACTCTTCCAGCAAGCTAACCGACTGAAACTTCTTGATAAACAGGTTAAATGCTTCTGTACGATCAATTTTGATATCCAGATCCAGCACTCGAAGCTTAGTGAATGTTTTCTCCAGCTCTTGCCACTGAACAGGTTCTGGAGGCGTGACAACCGCCGCGCTGGTCCATTTTTGCGGCAGGATGAAAGAGATCAGCAAGCCTGCGCAGGCAAACGCAAAAATGACCGCCATGACCGTTTTTTTGGCCCGCCATAAAACTGCGATTAGATTAAGTAAATCAATTTCATTATTACTGGGCGACGCCAGAGGATACTCAGAAAAATGAGCGTCACTTCCCTGTTTAATATTCAATGATGACATGGGGTATAACCTGAAAATGAGTCCAATAGGGGAAAATCTCCACGGCGCTCACTTTACCAGTTGGTGAGAATTATCCGAAGCTGAAGTTTGTAAATTCCTTCCACTGAATGCAACATTCACTCTATTTAAGAGAAATATTCATCAAACCTATAAATCAAACAAATAAAAAAACCCATAATTATTTTCTGTAATTATGGGTTTATAGATATTATTAATTTACCTGTTTAGCGTTGCGCGAATAATCGGCCCAATTTTTACAAACGCCCCTGGAGAGATAATATCCACATGCGCACAATCCTGACGATAGATATCCAGCTCCGCAATCCACGGCGACCAGGCGCGTTCGGGGCTCATACCTTCCTGAAGCGTGCGTTCAGCAACAAACAGCGTCGCTTTACCATCAAACGGTACGCTATGAGCAGTCGTCAGCAGGCGCACAGCATCAGCGTAGTTGCCTTCAATGGTGGTAAACAACTCCGTTGAAGTACTTCCCTGCTGTGCCGCCAGGAAGGCCTCGCGTTCGCGGTTAATCTCCGCCAGCACTTCCGGGTCCAGACCATTAGCCTCTTTTTCCTGCCAGTTTTGCGTCTCTGGCGGCCAGGTATCCAGCAAACCAAGAAATGCCACCTGTTCGCCACGGGCACGCAGCCGCGCCGCAATGCCCTGCGCCAGCGTACCGCCAAGGGAATACCCCAGCAGGTAATAAGGGCCGTGCGGTTGTTGCTCAAGTAACGTTGCCAGATGCGCTTCGCAGACTTCATCCAGGTTTGTCGCTGTCTGCATGGGTCCATGAGGGCGCGGCGACTGAATGCCAATAATCGACCATTGTGGATCGAGATAACGCGAGAGCACGCTAAACTGCCAGGCAAAACCGGACGCCGGATGGAAACAAAACAGCGTCGGGCCATTACCTTCACGCAACGGCAGAATGGTTTCGAATCCCATGCGCCGGGAGCTGTCCTCTTCACCATCAATAATCGTTGCCAGTTTGGCGACGGTTGACGCGACCATCACCTGCCCCGGCGTCACCTGACGAGCAAACTGTCGACTTAACTGCGCTGCCAGTTTCATTGCCAGTAGCGAATGACCGCCCAGCGCAAAGAAATCAGCATCGGCATCCTGCACGTCACAACCCAGCAACGACGCGAATGCCGCGGCGATAATCTTTTCACTGCCCGCTTTCGGTGCACGTCCCGACGCTTGTGTCTTCAGTTCAGGCAACGGTAAGGCTTTGCGATCCAGCTTGCCGTTGGCGCTAAGAGGTAACTGTGGAAGTTGCAGCAGAACCACCGGCACCATATGCGGCGGCAATGTTTCGCGAAGCTGTGCCTGTAATGCGCTGGTATCCAACGGCAGACCTGATTGCGACACCAGATAGCCCACCAACTGACGCGCATCACCACCGGTGGCTGCCGCCAGGTTAATCACACAGGCGTGGGTAACGGCTTGTTTGACATCCGGCAGCGCCTGCATCACGCGATCGATTTCGCCCAGTTCGATACGCTGCCCGCGAATTTTTAGCTGATCGTCACTGCGCCCGAGGTACTCCACCGCGCCGTTATCCAGCCAGCGGGCGACGTCTCCGGTACGATACATCCGTTCACCTGGGGCAAAAGGATCGGCAATAAAACGGCTGGCGGTCAGATCGGGTCGTCCAAGATACCCCTGCGCCAGTTGGATGCCGGTGAGATAGAGATCACCCGCCACACCCGGCGGCACCGGATGCATCATCGCATCAAGAATACGCAGACCCGTATTCCATACCGGATAACCAATCGGCACACTGCTGCCGCGCACCTGTGCCAGTTCCTCGCCAAAAGCCGGATACCAGCTGACATCTACCGCCGCTTCCGTCGGGCCATATAGATTATGCAACGGCGCGCCAGTTAACTGTTGCCATTCGCGGCATAAATCAGCCGGTAAGGCCTCACCACTACAGAAAACCTGTTTCAACGTCGCGCAACTCTGGCGAGCGGTTTGCGGCGTCAGCGAGGCAACAAATGCCGCCAGCATCGACGGCACAAAGTGCGTGGTCGTTACGCCATATTCGGCAAAGAATTGCTGCATAGCGAGCGGGTCGCGGTGCGCTTCCGGTTCAGCCATCACCAGTTTCGCCCCGGCAATAAACGGCCAGAAAAACTCCCACACCGAGACATCAAAACTGCACGGCGTTTTTTGGGCAACGACATCTTCGCCTGTAAGCGGGTAGTGATTTTGCATCCATAACAGGCGGTTAACGATAGCCGTCTGCCCGACCATTACCCCTTTCGGCCTGCCGGTGGAGCCAGAGGTAAAGATGATATAAGCCGTGTGGTGCGGTTGTGAAAGTTGCAGCGGCGCACTGCCCTGGGGGGTAAGCGGGGCGTTATAGCAAAGGCTTGTTAAATTGGGAACATCGCTAAAGCGCGGCAGTTGATCGTCGGTGGTAATTAACAGCGACGGACGCGCATCTTCCAGCATCATTTTCAGGCGATCGTCCGGATAGCCGGTATCCAGCGGTAGCCAGGCCGCGCCAGCTTCAACTATTGCATGGAGTGCCAGGGTCAAAAAGACCGAGCGCGGTAGTGCCACCGCCACGCTGTCCCCTGGTTTAACGCCGCGCTCACGCAGCAGATTCGCCAGCGCCACCACCTGCTCGCGCATTTCCCGATAGCTGAACAGGTAACGCGCATCTGCCAGCGCCGGAGCATCCGGTGTTTTTGCCGCTTGTTCTGCCACCAGCGCGCTCAGCGTGGTTTCTGGAATCTCAACCTGAGTGGCGTTGATCTGCGCCAGCTGCGCATACTCACCTGGCAGCATAATATCGACATCGCCGCACAACAGCGCCGGATCCGCGGCGAACTGGGCAATCAGCATTTTCAGGCGTTCAGCATGCTGGATTAACGTTGGCTCATCGTAACGCTGTTTATTGGCGAGGATCTCAATACTCAAATCACCGTGTTCATCCGGGAACAGGGCCAGTTCAAGGTCATTAACCGGACCGGTTGCCAGGGTATGGGTTTGCGTCTGAACACCAGGAATATCCAGTTGGTAATCAAATACCTTGATATTGAGTACCGGACCGAACAGCGGTTCCTCTCCTGCCGCTCGCCCGCTGTCACGGACAATTTGTTCGGCATCGTAACGTTGATGACGACGCATTTTTTTCAGTTGTGCTGCCAGTCGGGTTGCCAGTTCCGGCAGCGTTTCTTGCGCCGCAATGTGAATACCCAACGGTAAAACGTTGAGCACGGGTCCGCTAGCCGTCAGCGCCGCCGAGCCCAGTCGACGCATAAAGATAAATCCGGCGGCATAGTCCATGCGATTGCACAATCGCCCCAGCCACAAGGCTGCCAGCGCAAGGGCTAAATCGGTACGCTGCACACCTGAAAGTTGCGTAGCCAGCTGGCGGAATTCCCCGTCGGTAAATTCCAGTTTCAGGCGCAGAATATCTGCCGAAGCGCTGCGCCCCGCTAAAGGTGCCGGAGAAAGTGACGCGGGCGGCGGCAGTTGACGACGCTGTTCTGCCCAGAATGCCGCATCACGCTGCCAGGCTTCGCTTTCGCGGTATTGCTGGTACTCTTCCACTACATCAGCGAAAGGCGTAAACGGCGAAGCAGGCGTTGGTTCGCCACGCAGCCATGTGCAGTAAATATTGGCGATCTGGCGAGTAATGGCCGGGAAACTGAAGCCATCGACCAGCAAATGGTGATAACGCTGATACCAGTACCAGCGGTTATCCGCAACATGTATCAGCTGATGAAAGACCAGTGGTTTACCGCTATCGACGCGCAAATCTTGTTGCAAATCCGCCAGCATTAATGCCTGCGCAGTACCGTGCGGATCAATATTGGTTCGCAGGTCGATAATTTCTGGCAGTTCGAATATCAGCGCATCATCGACCCACTGCCAGACTTCGCCGTTATCTTCCGTAAAACGCATCCGCAACGTATCTGCTTGCGCTAGTCCGACAACCACCGCGCGGGCCAGTAATGGCGCATCAACATCTCCAGTTAACTCAACGTAATGCGCCACGCTCCAGGCGGAGGGTAAATCCGACAGTTTTTCTGCCATCCAGATGCCGGGCTGTGCGGCGACCAAAGGTAAATGCTGGCTCATTGTGCCTCCTGCAACTGGGTGAAATTGGCCGGTGTCAGAGTACGCCAGTGGACTTCCAGCCACTGCTGGCAGGACGCCTGTGACTGCGGCTGACACACAATGTCCCAGCCTGCCGGTAAGGCGCATTGTTGCGGCCACAGACTGAATTGCCCCTGCGCATTGCGCAAAATGTAAAACGCTCCCTGTGGATCATCGAAGGGATTACTGAATGCCATATTCAACTCCTGTCATGGAAAAGTGGTTGCCAGAGGTCGATTAGCCCCTGCATCAAGCCACCGCGCCAACAAAGCGCATCATGTCCGCCGTCAACCTGACGCCAGAAAATGGATTCTTTTATGGGGTGTAATTGCGCATACAGCGCCTGATTGGCCCGCATAATCATCGGCTCGCGAATACCCGCTTCCAGCACAATGCGCAGACCTTCGGCGCTAACTTCACCAGCTTTAAGCTTTTCAAGTAACACGCCCTCTTGCTGCCCGCCCCGATGCGGCCACCAGTACGATCCTGACTGGCTTAATACACAGCCAAAGCGTTCAGGCCAGTGCAGTCCGGCATACAGCGCGGAAAGTCCACCAAAACTCTGCCCGGCGACCACGGTGCGATCGGCGCGATCGCTAAAAGGGGCAATAGCTTTCACCAGGGGTAATAACTCTTGCTGTACTGCCAGCCAGAAATCCGCATTACACGGCAGTTCGTGAGCGCGGTGCGTAGTGTCGATAGCGTCGATCAACACATACACGGCGGGAGGAAGTTGCTGACGATGGGTCAACGAAGTCAGCACAGGCCAGACAGGCATACTCTGCGCCCAAAATTCGCCATCGAGCAAAACTGCCAGCGGGCGTTCTCCTGCTGTTGCATCGCCAGTGGTAAAAATCCATACACGGCGTGAATTTTTCAACCGTTCACTTTTCCAGATAATTTCTTTGGCAGGCGTTTCTGGCGCTTGCGGACAATCCCATCCCGGTTGCAGAGGCGCTTGCGGCATTTCGAGTGCAGAAACAGCGTGCCCTCGCCCGCCTTTCCAGCTTTGTGGATTCAGCGGATCGGCTATTGCCTGGGGTAATAGTTTTCGCCAGCCTTCACGTAATTCGAGGCGATCGGGGGATGGTGCAGAAAAAATGTCATCGCGTTCGGTGGGAATAAAACAGTAGCTGCCGCGCCAGTTGGCATTGAGTTGTGTCGTCCACTGCCAGACGTTGGTGCCTGCAATTCGCTGCATCGACTGGGGCTGGCTGTTCTGATGGTGATCGGTCACACCAGTGATGTAGACCCATACGCGCTTTATCGTCGAGTATTCTTCAGAACCTTGGGGATCACGCCACCAGAAAGTGACCTCAAACATTTCGTCATTCAGACGCTGCCATTCCGGGCCATGTTTCGACTGCCACCAGCTCTCACTTCCTACTTTTAACGCCGTCACACCATAACCCCATGTTTACTGTGCAATTTTTCATTGATTGCAGAAATATATTGATAATATTATTGATAACTATTTGCATTTGCAATAGCGTAATGGCGCGCCGTGGGAAGCGCGGACATTAATTAACCAACTGCACTGCGTGTCTTTCAGGATCAAAGGTTTTCGCGGTAGCGGGATGCGTCGTGTTGATGACGACCATGCCCGACAGTTGCAATTCGTGGCAAAAATGCAGGAATAAAACAATGAACAAGAAGATTCATTCCCTGGCCTTGTTGGTCAATCTGGGGATTTATGGGGTAGCGCAGGCACAAGAGCCGACCGATACTCCTGTTTCACATGACGATACTATTGTCGTTACCGCCGCCGAGCAGAACTTGCAGGCACCTGGCGTTTCGACCATCACCGCAGATGAAATCCGCAAAAACCCAGTTGCCCGCGATGTGTCGGAGATCATCCGTACCATGCCAGGCGTTAACCTGACCGGTAACTCCACCAGTGGTCAGCGTGGTAATAACCGCCAGATTGATATTCGCGGCATGGGTCCGGAAAACACGCTGATTTTGATTGACGGCAAGCCAGTAAGCAGCCGTAATTCGGTGCGTCAGGGCTGGCGTGGTGAGCGCGATACCCGTGGTGATACCTCCTGGGTGCCACCTGAAATGATTGAACGTATTGAAGTTCTGCGTGGTCCGGCAGCTGCGCGTTATGGCAACGGCGCGGCGGGCGGCGTGGTTAACATCATTACCAAAAAAGGCAGTGGTGAGTGGCACGGCTCCTGGGATGCTTATTTCAATGCGCCAGAACATAAAGAGGAAGGTGCCACCAAACGTACCAACTTCAGCCTGACCGGTCCGCTGGGCGACGAATTCAGCTTCCGCTTGTATGGCAACCTCGACAAAACCCAGGCTGACGCGTGGGATATCAACCAGGGCCATCAGTCCGCGCGTGCCGGAACGTATGCCACGACGTTACCAGCCGGGCGCGAAGGGGTGATCAACAAAGATATTAATGGCGTGGTGCGCTGGGACTTCGCGCCTCTGCAATCACTCGAACTGGAAGCGGGTTACAGCCGCCAGGGTAACCTGTATGCGGGCGATACCCAGAACACCAACTCTGACGCTTACACTCGCTCGAAATATGGCGATGAAACCAACCGCCTGTATCGCCAGAACTACTCGCTGACCTGGAACGGTGGCTGGGATAACGGCGTGACCACCAGCAACTGGGTGCAGTACGAACACACCCGTAACTCGCGTATTCCGGAAGGTCTGGCGGGCGGTACCGAAGGGAAATTTAACGAAAAAGCGACACAGGATTTCGTCGATATCGATCTTGATGACGTGATGCTGCACAGCGAAGTTAACCTGCCGATTGATTTCCTCGTTAACCAGACGCTGACGCTGGGTACGGAGTGGAATCAGCAACGGATGAAGGACTTGAGTTCCAATACCCAGGCGCTGACCGGGGCGAACACCGGCGGCGCTATTGATGGTGTGAGTGCCACCGACCGTAGCCCGTATTCAAAAGCAGAAATTTTCTCGCTGTTTGCCGAAAACAACATGGAGCTGACTGACAGCACCATCGTAACGCCGGGGCTGCGTTTCGATCATCACAGTATTGTCGGCAATAACTGGAGCCCGGCGCTGAACATATCGCAAGGTTTAGGCGATGACTTCACGCTCAAAATGGGCATTGCCCGTGCTTATAAAGCACCGAGCCTGTACCAGACTAACCCGAACTACATTCTCTACAGTAAAGGTCAGGGTTGCTATGCCAGCGCGGGCGGCTGCTATCTGCAAGGTAACGATGACCTGAAAGCAGAAACCAGCATCAACAAAGAGATTGGTCTGGAGTTCAAACGCGACGGCTGGCTGGCGGGCGTCACCTGGTTCCGTAACGATTATCGCAATAAGATTGAAGCGGGCTATGTGGCTGTAGGGCAAAACGCAGTCGGCACCGATCTCTATCAGTGGGATAACGTGCCGAAAGCGGTGGTTGAAGGTCTGGAAGGATCGTTAAACGTACCGGTTAGCGAAACGGTGATGTGGACCAATAACATCACTTATATGCTGAAGAGTGAAAACAAAACCACGGGCGACCGTTTGTCGATCATCCCGGAGTATACGTTGAACTCAACGCTGAGCTGGCAGGCACGGGAAGATTTGTCGATGCAAACGACCTTCACCTGGTACGGCAAGCAGCAGCCGAAGAAGTACAACTATAAAGGTCAGCCAGCGGTTGGACCGGAAACCAAAGAAATTAGTCCTTACAGCATTGTTGGCCTGAGCGCGACCTGGGATGTGACGAAGAATGCCAGTCTGACCGGCGGCGTGGACAATCTGTTCGACAAACGTTTGTGGCGTGCGGGTAATGCCCAGACCACGGGCGATTTGGCAGGGGCCAACTATATCGCCGGTGCCGGGGCGTATACCTATAACGAGCCGGGACGTACGTGGTATATGAGCGTAAACACCCACTTCTGATGCTAACGTCAGATTGTTGACAAAGTGCGCGTCGTTCATGCCGGATGCGGCGTGAACGCCTTATCCGGCCTACAAAAATCTTGCCAATTCAATATATTGCAGGACCATGTTGGCCTGATAAGCGTAGCGCATCAGGCAGTTTTGCGTTTGTCATCAGTCTCGAATATGGTCGATATGAAAACTACGCATACCTCCCTCCCCTTTGCCGGACATACGCTGCATTTTGTTGAGTTCGATCCGGCGAATTTTTGTGAGCAGGATTTACTCTGGCTGCCGCACTACGCACAACTGCAACACGCTGGACGTAAACGTAAAACAGAGCATTTAGCCGGACGGATCGCTGCTGTTTATGCTTTGCGGGAATATGGCTATAAATGTGTGCCCGCAATCGGCGAGCTACGCCAACCTGTCTGGCCTGCGGAGGTATACGGCAGTATTAGCCACTGTGGGACTACGGCATTGGCCGTGGTTTCCCGTCAACCGATTGGCGTTGATATCGAAGAAATTTTTTCTGCGCAAACAGCGACCGAATTGACAGACAACATTATTACACCAGCAGAACACGAGCGACTCGCAGACTGCGGTTTAGCCTTTTCTCTGGCGCTGACACTGGCATTTTCCGCCAAAGAGAGCGCATTTAAGGCAAGTGAGATCCAAACTGATGCAGGTTTTCTGGACTATCAGATAATTAGCTGGAATAAACAGCAGGTCATCATTCATCGTGAGAATGAGATGTTTGCTGTGCACTGGCAGATAAAAGAAAAAATAGTCATAACTCTGTGCCAACACGATTAATTGACAACATCTGGTACGATTCGCCCGCAGCCATCACTGACCGCGGGCGAAAGTGTAAAGCAGGTGCCTTACCACTCTGACCTGACAACCGGATATGCGGGGATTGCTCCCCGCACAACGGCTACTTCTTCGGTTCGTAAGCGAGAACAGCCTTAAACTCAATATTACGTTCCTTTACGGTGAACTCACACAGCGAGTCTCCGACCAGAAGCGTAAATCCCAGTACCGTCAAACACAGCACTATGACTGCCACAAGGGCATATTTCGTCAGCATGTTTATATTGCCTCCATGCGAAGAAGGGACTACCATCCGAGTTGTTGAGGCTCGGAGTGGCAGCCCCAGGATTGATAGAAATATCTCCTGGGGCTTCATCTTTCCAGACCTCAGAGTTAACCTGAAACCGGAAAGCTTCAGGCACCCGCCGTTATCTTACCCTTCCTCAACAAAATAGCTGTTTATTTATACAGTGAATCCTGTTTCGGACTTCTGTCGGCAAAACTCATCATTGCTCTTAAAACGAAATCGCCCGCAGCCATCACTGACCGCGGGCGAAAGTGTAAAGCAGGTGCCTTACCATCCTGACCTGACAACCGGATATGCGGGGATTGCTCCCCGCACAACGGCTACTTCTTCGGTTCGTAAGCGAGAACAGCCT
>NZ_CAOLGM010000027.1:0-21832 GCF_948475835.1 uncultured Escherichia sp.
TCATGTTTTCATTAATGCCGAATTTCTGCCGCAGAGCTTTCATTGCCAGCAAATGTTGCCCACGAATGGCATCGTTATAAACGCTCGGATCAAATTCCGGCAGTTCAATCGCGATATTAATTGGCGTTACCGGATAAGCGCCAACCAGATGAACTTCGGTATGGTTGACTTGTTCTGCCAGTTCGATCGTCTCTTTGACCAGTTTTTCATTGAGCGCATTATGATACGGCTCTTCACTGGCGAGATTCACCGCCACCAGCGCCTTGCCTCCTTCCGGCCACGGCTGGTCTTTCACCATCCACACCGGGCTTGGGCATTTGCGTAACAGATGCCAGTCCGTTGGCGTAAAAATCACCGCTTCCAGACGGTCATGTTGGTGCGCCATTTTTAGCACCAAATCGTGCCCGCCGCTGATCACTTCCTGAATGATGGCTTCGAAAGGACGGTTATGCCAGACCACTTTAATTTCAATGGGAACGCCAGCA
Organism: uncultured Escherichia sp.; assembly: GCF_948475835.1. Taxonomy (NCBI): domain Bacteria; kingdom Pseudomonadati; phylum Pseudomonadota; class Gammaproteobacteria; order Enterobacterales; family Enterobacteriaceae; genus Escherichia; species uncultured Escherichia sp. Next base: position 486 of record NZ_CAOLGM010000027.1, read on the forward strand.
TTGAGATAATATTTTGCCTGCTCGTGGATCCAGGCTGTACGCTGGCTGATGACGCCCTGACGCATAGCCGTACGTTCGTCCGGGGAGAGCAGGGTGGTCATTTCGTATGAGAAGTCATAGATCGGCAAAAAGGCTTTAATTTTGCCACCAATCCGTTGATGTAAATAAACAGCTCGCCGCAATGCTGGTTGGTCGTCCTGGTTAGGATCGATAACAACGAGCATGTTCTGATACATAGCCATACAGGGTCTCCTTACAACAACTGTCAACGCAGTTTGTAATTAAAAGATTAACCCATATCTGGTGAATGAAACAGTGATGAACCTTCTGCCAGATCAATAAATCAGAAAAATTTAATGATATGACAGAAGGATAGTGAGTTATGCGGAAAAATCAGGCAACATTACGCGTATGACCAGCAAGCTGGGCCAGCGCATCGTTATTTTCGATGGTGATGTATTTACCTTTGACTGCCAGCATACCGCTTTTCTGGAAGCGACCCAGCAGACGGCTGATGGTTTCTACCGTCAGGCCCAGATAGTTACCGATATCGCCACGAGTCATCGTCAGGCGGAATTCACGAGGGGAGAAGCCGCGTTGGGCAAAACGACGGGACAGGTTGTAGATGAATGCAGCCAGACGTTCCTCGGCATTTTTCTTCGACAACAGCAGGATCATGTCCTGATCGCCTTTGATTTCACCGCTCATCAGACGCATCATCTGCTGACGCAGATTCGGCATTTTACCGGACAAATCGTCCAGCGTTTCGAACGGGATTTCACATACCATCGAGGTTTCCAGCGCCTGAGCGAAGCTCGGGTGATGGCCGCTGCCGATGGCGTCAAATCCCACCAGGTCGCCAGCTAAATGGAAACCAGTGATTTGCTCGTCGCCTTGCTCAGTGATGGTATAACTTTTAATCGTACCGGAGCGGATGGCATAAAGCGATTTAAGTTCATCACCAGCCTTAAACAGCGTCTGGCCTTTCTGAATAGGCTTCTTCCGCTCAATGATATTATCAAGCTGATCAAGCTCATGTTCGTTGAGTGTGAACGGGATGCAAAGCTGGCTGATGCTGCAATCCTGGCAATGGATAGCACAACCGCCAGACTGAATGCGCCGTATAATTCGCTTTTCCGGGATCATAGGTCTGCTCAAGCCGTAATTGATATTTGTCAATTTTAACATCTTTTTAGGGAGCAAGTAAGTCTAAGCAAACCTTAACAGCAGAGAATTCCGATATTAGATGTAAATATATGTCTATCTATTTGAAAACCCTTAAGTTGTTAAGGGTAACTTTACATAAAAGTGTGAACAAGCTGGCACAAATTGTTTAATGTTTACAGCAAAAGATAACCTTCGTGGCGCAATAACCACTCTTTTCGCTGAACTCCGCCTGCATATCCGGTCATGGTGCCGTTTCGGCCAATAACCCGATGGCAAGGTACGACGATGCTGATGGGATTCGATCCGTTTGCCGCACCAACGGCACGCGCCGCGCCAGGGCGGCCCAATTGTTCAGCCAGTTGGCCGTAATGCATTACCTGCCCGCAGGGGATAGTGCGTAGAGTTTTCCAGACTTCGCGCTGAAATGGCGTCCCCCCTGTGGCAGTGGGAAGCGTATCAATAATGCTAAGATTACCAGCAAAATAATCACTAAGCTTGTCGCTTAAACCGCCTGGGTTGGTGGCAGAAATGCGCTCATAGCCTTCTTTGCGATAATGGATGTCCAGCAGCTGCACCATGCGTTCGCTGTACTCTTCCCATTCAACCGCCCGCAGGCGAAATTGCTCATCGCAAATCACCCACAGTGGACCCAGTGGCGTGGCAATTTTTTCTTCAAGTAATCTCAGCATCCGTTCTCTCTTAAGACAAACGTGGGTAAATCCCCGGACCTATCGGCAGACCAACAAGATACCACGCCAGCAACATCAGCAGCCATACCACCAAAAAGATAAGCGGATAGGGCAAGACTAACGAATAGTAAGTACCCAGTTTCGCGTCTGGTTTGTAGCGTTGCAGGAATCCAAGAAACAGTGGGACAAAAGGAGATACCGGCGCTAAAGGCAATACGGATGAGTCGGCAATACGAAAGAGGATTTGCGCAAATGCCGGGTGAAAGCCAAGTAGCATAAACATTGGTACGAAAATGGGGGCCAGAATCGACCAGATTGCGGAACCGCTGGCAATAAACATGCATAAGAAAGAGGAAAGCAACGCCAGACCGACAAACGCCGGTATGCCGCTAAGCCCTGAACTTTCCAGTATATCGGTCAGCCCCACGGCGATGAATTTCCCCATGTTGCTCCAGTTAAACATGGCGACAAATTGGGCGAGGGGAAAAACCATCACGATAAATCCCGCCATCTCTTTCATCGGTTCAATCATTAAATGCGGTAAATCCGCCTGACGTCGAATTGTGCGGGTAGCGATGCCATAAGCCAGCGAGACAACAAAGAAAAAAAGAATGATCAGTGGCACGATACCTTTAATAAAGGGTGATGGCATCACGGTGTGATTAATCGGATCGCGCAATATCCCGTTTTCCGGGATCACCATCAGCGCGATCGCAGCAATAAAAAGTAGCGATACGACACCTGCTATGCGTAAACCAAAACGCTGACTTTCGGTCAATGTCTGCAGTTTCTCATCGCTGTTTCCCTGCCATTGACCTAACCGTGGCTCGATGATTTTGTCGGTTATCAGGCCGCCAACAATCGTCAGTACGACTACGGAGCTGGCCATAAAATACCAGTTATCAATTACACTGACGTGCATTTGCGGATTGAACGCAGCCGCCGCTTCCGTGCTGATCCCCGACAGCAACACGTCGGTTGTGACAATCAGTAAATTAGCCGTAAAGCCGCAACCTACGCCTGCAATGGCAGCCAGTAAACCTGCAACTGGATGCCTGCCCACCGCCAGAAAAATCAGCGCACCCATCGGTGGCATGATCACTAACGCCGCATCGGAAGAAATGTGGCTGAAAAAAGCAATAAACAGCACCATATAACTGGCGTAGCGGGCATTAACATGCGATGCCATTTTAACCATTAGCGCTGGCAGTAAGCCGACGCGCTCCGCTAGGCCGGCACCTAAAACCAGCGCCAGGATCGCTCCAAGTGGAGCAAAACCGCTAAAGTTTTTAATCACATTGGGTAAAAACCAGTGTAATCCTTCCACACTGAGCAGGTTTTTCACCACCACCGGCGTACCATCGGTCGGGTTTTTCGCACTGACGCCAAAGGCTGACAAAATTGCCGTCGTCACCATGAGTACGATTATCAAATAGATAAAGAGCAAAAAAGGATGGGGAACCTTGTTACCAATTCTTTCGACCCAGCCATAGAGCTTCCCGGATTGGGAGGACGACGGTATGGATGACATACTCATGGGCATTCCTCGGTTGTTGTGTTTGCGTTGTTGTTGTTATTTTAAAGGTGACGGTGTCACGTTTTTCGGGATAGGGCAGTGATACGGTTGCGTGTCCGTAACTTGCTGATGCTCTTGTTGGCATTCTTGCAATAGCCCTGAATCAATGAAGAGATTGACTGTGGTTGCTGCCATAGTTTTCGCCGCCAGCAGCATTCCTTTATGAGCAATAGATGTTCGCCCCTGGCTAACCAGTTGCCACGTATGTAGCGGTGTACCGACGGCAAAACAGGGGCTGAAACACTGGGCAACAGGCAGTTTCCAACTGACGTCGCCGACATCAGTCGATGCCGCAAGCACGTTATCGGTGGCGGCATATGGAGCGACCTCATTCGCCAGTACCGTTTCACGATGACGTAGTGCAAAAACCTTGCCGTTTTCGCCACCGGTTGCGGCGATATTATTCAGACTGTTTTGCCGATCGTTGGGGGTGAGCGTAGCCTGAATTTGTTTCGCAAAAGCCAGTTCTTCGGAGTTCCATTCCGGGGTACCAAAATGGGATAGGGCATGGTACATGGCATTTTCTAAGGTGCGATTCGGGAGATAACTGGAACAGGCTTTGTCGAAGCGGCATTCAACCGTGGTTTCGGTCATCAATGCCGCACCTTCGGCGATTTTGGCGACCCGATCAAAAATATGCTGCACGTCGGTCATTTCGGGGGCGCGGATAAGATAAAGCACTTCTGCCTGCGCCTGGACCACGTTGGGCGAGATCCCGCCGCTATTTGTGATGGCATAGTGTACGCGCGCTTTTTCAATAATATGTTCGTTGAGGAAGTTGGTGCCAGTGGTCATCAACGTTACGGCATCAAGGGCGCTGCGTCCCAAATGAGGGGAATTCGCGGCATGTGCTGCGATCCCTTTAAAGCGCCATGATGCCTGAATGTTTGCCAGCGTGCGGGTATTGAACATACCGGCAAAGGCTTCCGGGTGCCAGGTGAGTGCCGCATCCACATCATCAAATACCCCCTCGCGGACCATGAACGTTTTACCCGAGCCGCCTTCTTCGCCAGGACAACCATAAAAGCGCACTGTGCCGCCTTGCCCATATTGTTCCAGCCATTTCTTGACGGCTATTGCAGCGGCAAAGGCGGCGGTTCCCAGCAAATTGTGTCCGCAACCGTGACCATTTTCACCGGGCGTCACGGATGTAGGTTGCGCGCAACCTGCTTGCTGACTTAAACCTGCCAGGGCGTCATATTCTCCCAGCAGGGCGATAACCGGTTTGCCTTGACCAAACGAAGCAATAAAGGCATTTGGGATATTGCCTACGTTGCGGGTAACGGTGAAGCCTGCAGATTCCAGCGCCGAAGCCAGATGCTCCGCTGACCAGAACTCTTCAAAACGTGTTTCTGGATGATCCCAGATTTGATCGGCAATATCGGTATAACGTTGGCGATCGGCTTCAATCGCATCGTCGATAAAACGATAGATTTCCTGCATCAGATACCTCGCGTCCAGGGAAAATTGAGCGCGGTGCGCGCCAGCGTTTCGACGGCAATAGCGAGAACCTGCTCGTCAAAATCGAATTTTTCGTTGTGATGACCTGCCGCCAGCTGTGTGCCAAACACCACGTAGGAGGCTTGCCCTTGATGTTGCTGCACGCGGGCCATCATTAATGTGGCATCTTCGGAACCCGCAGGCGCTTCAACACGTTCAATGGCCTGATTGACCCCCGCGACCTGAGCCGCCTGACTTTGCAACCATGCGACCCATTGCGGCGAAGGAGAACTGGCGGTAGCTGCACCCATCAGACGAGTTTCAACGCCGACACCATACATGGTTGCTGCGCCCTGAATCGCTTGTTGTGCACGGTCAAAAACATATTGATTAATGACGTCGCTGGCCCCGCGTGTTTCCACTTTCAGCAACGCCGAGGCAGGAACAACGTTACGACCGCTTCCTGCCTGCATAACGCCCACGTTTACTCTGGAAGCTCCTTCGCTGTGCGGGGCGATTGCATGCAGTGCAAGAGTGGCTTGTGCTGCCGCCAACAAGGCATTGTGACCGTCTTCTGGTTTTGCGCCTGCGTGAGCGGCGGTACCGGTGAAGTGCGCGTCAAATTTGGTGGTTGCCATAAAATTATCACTGCCGCACACCACGGTGCCCGCAGGTACGCCAGTGCCAATGTGCACGGCAGTAAAATAATCAACATCATCTACGACACCTGCATCGACCATCGCCCGCGCGCCACGCGTACCTTCCTCTGCAGGCTGAAAAATCAGTTTGATGACGCCATGTAGTCCGGACTCGAATTGTTTAAGGGTATGCGCCAGCCCAAGCCCAATGGCGGTATGTCCATCATGACCACAGGCATGCATCATTCCGGCGTTACATGACGCAAAACCGTCGCGGTAGGGGCGATGGCTGACATCCTGCTCTTCACTGAGATCCAGCGCGTCCATATCGACACGGAAAGCCATCACCGGACCGGGGCGACCGGTATCCAGGGTGGCGACGATACCAGTGAAACCACCTTCAAAAACCGCAATCCATTGTGCTAGCGCACCCTGTTGACGAGCGCGCTCGAATTCGCGTTGTAGAGTGAGTTCATCAGGTAGTCCCATCCGGCTACTTTCATTAACTACTTCGCGGCCCAGCGCCAGTGAATAGCCGAGCTGCTGCAATTCTTCCGCAACAAGGGTGGCAGTGCGGAATTCCACCCAGCCAGACTCTGCATAGTGATGAAAATCACGTCGCCAGTGCGATAATTTTGGGGCAAGCGAATTAACAAATTGATTCAAAGACTCCATAACCTTTCCCGTCATCAGTAAAAAGTGTGACCCGGTTCACGTAGCGATAGTTTTTACTTATCACTAACTGATTTTTCACAGTTTTAACCGTTCATAAATTACCCTGACACAATCATCTGCATTAAAGTAGATGCCAGTTTCTTTGGTCTGATAAATAACGGTTATCGGTGGCGTCATGGCTTTTCAGGTAAAAATTCATCAAATTCGTGCTTTTGTTGAAGTGGCTCGTCAGGGCAGCATTCGCGGAGCGAGCCGAATGTTGAATATGTCGCAACCGGCACTGAGTAAATCTATTCAGGAGCTGGAAGAAGGATTAGCGGCGCAACTCTTTTTTCGCCGTAGTAAAGGCGTGACGTTAACTGATGCCGGTGAAAGTTTTTATCAGCACGCCAGTCTTATTCTTGAAGAACTGCGCGCAGCCCAAGAGGATATTCGCCAACGACAAGGGCAACTGGCAGGGCAGATTAATATCGGCATGGGGGCCAGTATTTCCCGCAGTCTGATGCCAGCTGTCATATCTCGTTTTCATCAGCAGCATCCGCAGGTAAAAGTACGCATTATGGAAGGGCAACTGGTGTCGATGATTAATGAATTGCGTCAGGGAGAATTGGATTTCACCATCAATACCTATTATCAGGGACCGTACGACCACGAATTTACTTTTGAGAAATTACTGGAAAAGCAATTCGCGATCTTTTGCCGCCCGGGACACCCCGCCATTGGTGCCCGTTCGATCAAACAGTTACTGGATTACAGCTGGACAATGCCGACGCCACACGGCAGTTACTACAAACAGTTGAGTGAATTGCTTGACGATCAGGCGCAAACGCCACAGGTCGGTGTAGTCTGCGAGACGTTCTCAGCCTGTATCAGTCTGGTGGCAAAAAGCGATTTTCTCAGCATACTGCCTGAAGAAATGGGCTGCGATCCCTTGCACGGACAGGGGCTGGTGATGTTGCCGGTTAGCGAAATTTTACCGAAAGCGGCCTATTATTTGATTCAGCGGCGTGATAGTCGCCAGACACCACTGACCGCGTCATTAATCACGCAATTCCGGCGAGAATGCGGCTATCTGCAAAGTTAAAACTGCATAAAAAAATAGAGTCTGTCGACATCCGCCAGACTCTACAGTACACACAGCAGTGCATCCGCGTCTTAAGTCCGGCATTGTCTCCTCTGCGCCGGTGACTGTGTTATAACGGTTTTAACCTTTAGTTGCCAATTTTCTTCAGTGACAGATTTCACGAAAATATAAGTTACATTATTAATATCGTGAATGAATAATCATGCATAAGCATTTTGCTTAAAATATCGGCAATATTTGGAACTTATTACTGGAATTTTGGGTAATACGTTGTTGGACCGACCCGGTCTGGTTATCATATCGCGCTCTTAATTGCGGGAGGATGTAACATGAACCTTGACGACAAATCGCTGTTTCTTGACGCCATGGAAGATGTCCAGCCGCTGAAACGTGCTACCGATGTCCACTGGCATCCAACGCGTAACCAACGTGCGCCGCAGCGTATCGACACGCTGCAGCTTGATAATTTCCTCACCACCGGATTTCTCGACATCATCCCACTAAGTCAGCCGCTGGAGTTTCGGCGGGAAGGGTTGCAACATGGGGTGCTGGATAAGCTGCGCAGTGGTAAATATCCGCAACAGGCGAGCCTGAATCTTTTGCGCCAGCCGGTGGAAGAGTGCCGCAAAATGATGTTCAGTTTCATTCAACAAGCCATGGCTGATGGTTTGCGTAACGTGCTGATTATTCATGGCAAAGGACGGGATGATAAATCGCATGCCAATATTGTCCGCAGCTATGTGGCGCGCTGGCTGACCGAATTTGATGATGTTCAGGCATATTGCACCGCGCTACCGCATCATGGCGGCAGCGGGGCGTGTTACGTCGCACTACGTAAAACGGCGCAGGCGAAGCAAGAAAACTGGGAGCGCCACGCTAAGCGCAGCCGTTGATCTCGAGACGCATCCGCGGCTTATGCCGCCAGCACGCGGTTGCGTCCATCATTTTTCGCCCGATACAAAGCATCATCAACGCGTTTAAACAGTTCATCGATGCTTTCATTTCCTTCGTGATGCGCCACACCAATGCTGACGGTAAAACGTGGTAAGCCCGAAATACTCACTTTTGCCACGCTTACACGGATAGTTTCAGCCAGCGAAAGCGCGGTATCCAGTGGGGTTCTTGGTAGCAATAAGACAAACTCTTCGCCTCCCCAACGAAACACCAAATCGCCTTTGCGAGCGCAACTTTCGAGGGTGCGGGCGAGGGCGCATAACACCTCATCACCTTTAGAATGCCCATAGAGATCGTTAATGTGTTTAAAACGATCGGTGTCGATGAGCAACAAGCTGTAATCCTGGGCGATGGCGAGGTGCTGCATTTGGCCTGGCTCGGTAATGTGATAAAACTGTCGCCGATTCAGTAATCCGGTCATCGCGTCATGGTGAGCAGCATGTTCCAGCTGCTCCTCCAGCCGTTTTTGCTCAGTAATATCATGCACAATACATAACATGAGCTTGTCGCCATAAATTTCAATCGGCCCGGCATAGGTCTGCACATGACGAGTAGATCCATCCGCCAGTTTATGAACAAAATTCAAAGGTTTATGACCGCCGGGTAAATGCGAAATTTCATGCATGATAGGCATGACGCGACGCCCGAGCATATTAATTTCCCAGGTATGTTTCTGGCACATCGTTTCATGGTTATAACCATAGAAATTGAGCGCGGCGAGGTTAGCATCGACGATTTGGCCATCTCGTGAGGGGTCAATCAACAACATTGGTGCAGAGTTAGTCAGAAAAAAGCGCGCATAAAAACCTTGTTTTTTGCGCTGATAATTTGCCGAGCGACTGGCTTTTAAACCCAGCGTTGCCGGCGCTTCGATACCTTCGAAAATAATCACCGGTTCTGTTTCTGTCAGCTCTCGCAAAACAAGCCGACAGCTTAATGCTGTTTCCTCTTCTTTACGCTGAACAGTGAGGATTTCGATAATATCGTGTTGGTTTTGCAGATCGGAGAGGTATTTCGGCAGTTCTTTTTGTGAGGAGACGGAATAGGGTCCGGTTCGTAGCTGACTAAACGTGAGGTCTTGCATCAACAGTCGCGCCGCGCTATTGGCATAAATTAACTGTTCCTCAAAGGGCGAAACGATCCAGACAGGACTGGTGAGTAAGTCCAGGGTATTGAAGTTGTGCGTAATCATTGAGATCCCATTATTTTTATCAATTTTTGTTGCTATCCGATCGCAAAAAAGCCACGTCATATGATCAGATAATTCTGATAATGATAGACGCTATTTAACACTTCACACGGTTTGTATACGGAAAAGCATTTTGCTTTTTGTATTCAATTTAGACAGAATTTTATTAATCATTTCAGGGTAATGGGGTGATGAGATGTTGCGTAACAGGGCCAGAAGGCTAGACTACAAAATAATGCGTTGATGATGGAGGCACTGTGGAAGCGATTAAGGGATCGGACGTTAATGTCCCGGATGCAGTATTTGCCTGGATGCTGGATGGTAGAGGCGGCGTTAAACCGCTGGAAAATACAGATGTGATTGATGAAGCGCATCCCTGCTGGCTCCACCTTAATTATGTACACCATGATAGCGCCCAATGGCTGGCGACAACACCGCTGCTTCCCAATAACGTACGTGATGCGCTGGCGGGCGAGAGCACACGGCCCCGAGTCAGCCGTCTCGGTGAAGGCACGCTTATTACATTGCGCTGTATAAACGGCAGCACCGATGAACGCCCCGATCAACTGGTCGCCATGCGTGTATATATGGACGGGCGGTTAATTGTTTCGACCCGACAACGCAAAGTGCTGGCGCTGGACGATGTGGTGAGCGATCTGGAAGAGGGCACGGGTCCGACCGATTGCGGAGGGTGGCTGGTGGATGTGTGCGATGCGTTGACCGATCATTCCAGCGAATTTATCGAGCAGCTGCACGATAAAATTATCGACCTTGAAGATAATCTCCTTGATCAGCAAATTCCACCGCGTGGATTCCTGGCTCTGCTGCGCAAACAATTAATCGTGATGCGTCGCTATATGGCACCGCAACGTGATGTCTATGCTCGTCTTGCCAGTGAACGTTTGCCGTGGATGAGCGATGACCAACGCCGTCGGATGCAGGATATTGCCGATCGCCTTGGGCGCGGCCTTGACGAAATCGACGCCTGTATAGCACGGACTGGTGTGATGGCGGATGAAATCGCTCAGGTGATGCAGGAAAATTTAGCTCGTCGTACCTATACAATGTCATTGATGGCAATGGTCTTTTTACCCAGTACCTTTCTGACAGGGTTATTTGGCGTCAACCTTGGTGGGATCCCTGGCGGCGGGTGGCAATTCGGATTTTCAATTTTTTGTATTCTGTTAGTTGTTCTTATTGGTGGTGTTGCTTTATGGTTGCACCGTAGTAAATGGTTGTAACAAAAGCAATTTTTCCGGCTGTCTGTATACAAAAACGCCGCAAAGTTTGAGCGAAGTCAATAAACTCTCTACCCATTCAGGGCAATATCTCCCTTGCAGGTGAATGCAACGTCAAGCGATGGGCGTTGCGCTCCATATTGTCTTACTTCCTTTTTTGAATTACTGCATAGCACAATTGATTCGTACGACGCCGACTTTGATGAGTCGGCTTTTTTTTGCCTGTTATTTATCAGCGTCTACCCTTTAAGAGTCCACCCAATGACCGGAGGGAAATATGACGACACTTATTTATTTGCAAATTCCTGTCCCTGAACCGATTCCTGGCGATCCTGTTCCAGTGCCCGATCCGATCCCTCGCCCGCAACCCATGCCTGACCCACCACCCGATGAAGAACCGATTAAATTGTCGCATCGTGAGCGTAGATCTGCGAGGATACGCGCCTGCTAACTTTGCGTCGATGACCACGAGAATAGATTGTGACCGCTTTTTCTACCCTGAATGTTTTGCCTCCCGCCCAACTCACGAACCTTAATGAGTTGGGTTATTTAACCATGACGCCGGTGCAGGCCGCCGCGCTTCCGGCGATCCTTGCCGGAAAAGATGTTCGCGTGCAGGCGAAAACCGGCAGCGGCAAAACGGCGGCTTTTGGCCTCGGCTTGTTACAGCAAATTGATGCGTCGCTATTTCAAACCCAGGCTTTAGTGCTGTGTCCTACGCGTGAACTGGCGGATCAGGTGGCAGGTGAATTGCGTCGGCTGGCGCGTTTTCTGCCAAATACCAAAATTTTGACGTTGTGCGGTGGTCAACCGTTCGGTATGCAGCGTGATTCGTTGCAACATGCGCCGCATATTATCGTGGCAACGCCGGGTCGTTTGCTGGATCACTTGCAAAAAGGCACGGTATCACTGGATGCGCTGAATACTTTGGTGATGGATGAGGCCGACCGCATGCTGGATATGGGATTTAGCGATGCCATTGATGATGTCATCCGTTTTGCGCCTGCATCTCGACAGACGCTTCTGTTTTCGGCAACCTGGCCGGAAGCCATCGCCGCAATCAGCGGACGAGTGCAACGCGATCCTTTGGCGATTGAAATTGACTCAACAGATGCTTTGCCACCCATTGAACAACAATTTTATGAGACATCCAGTAAAGGCAAAATTCCTCTGTTGCAACGGTTATTAAGTTTGCATCAGCCATCCTCTTGTGTGGTGTTTTGCAATACCAAAAAAGATTGCCAGGCTGTCTGCGACGCGCTGAATGAAGTAGGGCAAAGTGCATTGTCGTTACACGGCGATCTGGAGCAACGCGATCGCGATCAGACCCTGGTACGTTTTGCTAACGGTAGCGCCCGTGTACTGGTTGCGACTGATGTTGCTGCGCGTGGTCTGGATATTAAATCGCTTGAGCTGGTGGTGAACTTTGAGCTGGCGTGGGACCCTGAAGTTCATGTACATCGCATCGGTCGTACAGCTCGTGCAGGAAATAGCGGTCTGGCGATCAGTTTCTGTGCTCCGGAAGAAGCACAGCGGGCCAATATCATTTCTGACATGTTGCAGATAAAACTTAACTGGCAAACGCCGCCAGCTAATAGTTCCATTTTGCCGCTGGAAGCAGAAATGGCAACGTTGTGTATCGATGGCGGGAAAAAAGCCAAAATGCGCCCGGGTGATGTATTAGGTGCGCTGACAGGAGACATCGGGCTTGATGGCGTAGATATTGGCAAAATCGCCGTGCATCCGGCGCATGTCTATGTCGCGGTCCGTCAGGCTGTTGCTCATAAAGCATGGAAACAGTTACAGGGCGGGAAGATTAAAGGAAAAACGTGCCGGGTGCGGTTATTAAAATAATGAAATGTTGAATTGCCGGGTGCAAGAGTAAACATCTTATGCGGGATTGCCGGATGCGACGCTGGCCGCGTCTTATCCGGCCTCCATAAGAGTAGCCCGATACGCTTGCGCATCGGGCGCTATCCTGGTTATTTCACTTCAACCACATTCAGCCGTAACTCATCCAACTGATTTTCATCTTCTTCTGGCTGCCAGCCCGCCGGTTGTAGTGGGATCTCTTCGCGATCAAACGCCAGATCACCCCCGTTAACCACTTCAGAACCGTGGGTAATGCCTTTGAAATCGAACAGGTTGGTATCGCACAGATGCGACGGCACCACATTCTGCATCGCGCTGAACATCGTCTCGATACGCCCTGGATAACGTTTATCCCAGTCACGCAACATGTCAGCAATCACCTGACGTTGCAGGTTAGGCTGTGAACCGCACAGGTTGCACGGAATAATCGGGAACGCTTTTGCATCGGCAAATCGCTGAATATCTTTCTCGCGGCAGTAGGCCAGCGGACGAATAACGATATGTTTGCCATCATCGCTCATCAGTTTCGGAGGCATACCTTTCATCTTGCCGCCGTAGAACATATTTAAGAACAACGTTTGCAGGATATCGTCACGATGGTGACCCAACGCGATCTTCGTCGCCCCCAGTTCCGTTGCGGTACGATAAAGGATACCGCGACGAAGGCGAGAACACAGTGAGCAAGTGGTTTTGCCCTCTGGAATCTTCTCTTTCACGATACCGTAAGTATTCTCTTCAACAATCTTGTACTCAACGCCCAGCTTTTCAAGATACTCGGGCAGAACGTGTTCCGGGAAGCCCGGTTGCTTTTGATCGAGGTTAACAGCCACCAGCGAAAAATTGATTGGCGCGCTTTGCTGCAAATTGCGCAGAATCTCCAGCATGGTATAGCTGTCTTTACCCCCGGAGAGGCAAACCATGATGCGATCGCCTTCTTCAATCATATTGAAGTCAGCAATGGCTTCGCCCACGTTACGACGCAGACGTTTTTGTAATTTGTTCAGGTTGTATTGTTCTTTCTTACTAATTTCTTGATTTTGCGACATTTAAAAGCGACTCAATTCGTTATATGGCATCAGAAGAGTATGCGTCATGCCGGAACGCCCAGCATAAGAAATCTGATATAAAAACTGTGGCGTGTATGGTACGGATTAGAGGGGAAAATGTCAGCACATTTGCGAAATGAATCAAAAAGCCCGCAGCAATGTGCGGGCGTTAGTGTCAGCGCACAACCAGCACGGAGCACTCTGCGTGACGCACTACAGCTGCGGCGTTGGAACCGAGCAGATAAGTGGTGATATCCGGTCGATGGGAAGCAATGATGATCATATGAGCGGGGATCTTCTTCGCCATTTCCAGAATGCGGTCTTTGGGCGAGCCTTCCTCAACATGGACATGCACTCTGTCGGTTGGCAGTTTAAATTTTTTAATGATCTCTTCCAGTTGCGATTTGGCTTCCGCTTTCAGGTCATCCATTGCCGGTAATTCTGCGGAATACGCTAAACCCAGAGAGGCATAGTAGGGCAGTGAAGGTATTACCGTCAGGAAATGAACCTCTGCATCATCAATCTTTGCCTCTGCCTCAACGTGGCTAATCACGCGTTGAGTTAATTCTGAATCGGAAATATCGATAGGGACAAGAATCGTTCTGTTCATAAAACCTCCTGTTTTAGTATCCGCATAAAGTGTAACGCCAGATGACACTTTTTGTGTAATGACGGAGTTCACATTTTTAATTTAGATCAAAGGAGGAAGAATAAGCAGAAAAAGCCCGCCATAACAGCGGGCAGGAGGATTTAGAACTGATAAACCAGACCTAAAGCGACAATATCATCGGTAGAGATGCCATTGGCAGCGTAGAAACTGTCATCTTCATCCAACAGGTTGATTTTATAGTCAACATAAGTGGACATGTTTTTATTGAAATAGTAAGTCGCGCCAACATCGGCGTATTTAACCAGATCTTTATCATCAACACCTGCCGGGTTGTCTGCACCACCGGCAGCGTGCAGGTCACGGCCTTTAGACATCAGGAAAGAGACTGCCGGACGCAGACCAAAATCAAACTGGTACTGTGCAGTGACTTCAAAGTTCTGGGTTTTGTTTGCAACAGCATAATCGCTGTCGCCAAACGGGGTCATATTACGCGTTTCTGAATACATGGTTGCCAGGTAAATATTGTTAGCATCGTATTTTAGCCCAGCAGTCCACGCGTCTGCTTTATCACCACCCGCCGCAGTATGGTTAACCTGATCATTGGTGCGGTCAGAAGAGGTGTATGCCGCACCAGCGCTAAAGCCCATGCCTAAATCATATGTTGTGGAAAGACCCCAGCCGTCACCGTTTTCATGGCGAACATCACGTCCGTTGTTGGTGCCTTCCTGACCATTACTGGCACCTTCGTTGTTACCTTGATACTGCACCGCGAAGTTCAGACCATTTACCAGACCGAAGAAATCAGTATTACGATAAGTCGCGACGCCATTGGCTCGACCAGTCATAAAGTTGTCTGCATTGGTATAAGAGTCACCGCCAAATTCAGGCAGCATATCGGTCCAGCCTTCGATGTCGTACATTACGCCATAATTACGTCCGTAATCGAAAGAACCGTAATCTGCAAATTTCAGCCCGGCAAATGCCAGACGGGTCCATGACTGGTTTTTTGAAGATTCAGTGTTGTTTGCCTGAATATTGTATTCCCATTGACCGTAGCCAGTGAGTTGATCGTTAATTTGGGTTTCGCCTTTAAAACCCAGACGCGCATAGCTCTGGTCGCCATCTTTCGCCGAATTATCAGAAAAATAATGCAGGCCATCAACTTTGCCATACAGATCTAATTTGTTGCCGTCTTTATTATAAACTTCGGCTGCATGTGCAGCACCTGCGGCGAGCAGGGCAGGAATTAAAAGTGCCAGTACTTTGCTTTTCATTGAATAAATCCTTTAGTTATTTTATTTGCCTTTTATCCCCATTTCGGGGAGTGAAAACATCCTAAAGGAGAAGTTCAGTTAGCCGATAAATATCATTTGTTACGCCTTAAGTAAAACCTTAATCAAATAATTCCTCTGAAATGATAATAAGTCTGGTGAATGTATCGAAGATAATACATACAAAATAAAAATTATACTTTTAATTTTCTATACGTTATTCTGCGCGGGTTATATGCCTTTATTGTCACAGATTTTATTTTCTGTTGGGCCATTGCATTGCCACTGATTTTCCAACATATAAAAAGACAAGCCCGAACAGTCGTCCGGGCTTTTTTTTAGAATTGGATAATCCTTATCCAGAGCATTTAATCGGTGTTGCTTTTTTCCGCTTTTCCGGCCATTTGTGCCAGGAAGTCATAGCGTTTTTGCAAATCAGCTGCTGCATCTTTCCATAACTGTTCTGCCACTTCTGGCTGCTGCGAATTCAGCCGACGGAAACGTTGCTCGTGAAGTAACGTTTCTTCCAGTGCTACTGACGGCGGGCGTGAATCCAGCGCCAGCGGCAGTTTGCCTTCATCGGCACGACGCGGATCGAAGCGATATAGCGGCCAGAAGCCGGTAGCTGTGAGTTGGCGCATCTGGTCGTGGCTGAGTGCCAGATCGTAACCATGCTCTTCACATGGGCTATAAGCGATGATCAGCGATGGCCCCGGATACGCTTCCGCTTCCTGAATCGCTTTCACCGTCTGGTTGAGCTGCGCGCCGAGAGAAATCTGCGCCACATAAACATGACCGTACATCATCATACTGACGCCAAGATCTTTACGCGCTTTACGTTTGCCGTGCTCGCCAAATTTAGTTACTGCACCCAGCGGTGTCGCTTTCGACGCCTGACCACCGGTGTTGGAATAGCATTGCGTATCCAGCACCAGAATGTTGACGTTTTCCGTCAAACTCAATACATGATCCAGACCGCCAAAGCCGATATCGTAAGCCCAGCCATCACCACCAATCAGCCAGATTGATTTTTCCACCAGTGCATCTGCGTCACGCAGCAGTTCATGTGCTTCGGCAACATCGTTGAGTTGCTGGCGTAAAGCTGCGACCTGTTCTCGACGAACCTCTGGCGTAGCGTCTGATTTCAACGCTGTCAGTAATTCCGCCGGGATTTTATCGGCAAATTGATCCAGCAGACGCAGCACGCGGACACGGTGTTGATCGACCGTCAGGCGGAAACCAAGGCCAAATTCGGCATTATCTTCAAACAGAGAGTTCGCCCATGCCGGCCCACGACCGTTGGCATCGGTGGTATACGGTGTAGAGGGCAGGTTACCGCCATAAATTGAAGAACAGCCGGTGGCGTTAGCGATCAACATCCGGTCGCCATAGAGCTGAGTCAGCAATTTAATATACGGCGTCTCGCCACAACCGGAGCAAGCACCTGAATATTCAAACAGCGGTGTAATCAGCTGCGATGTACGAATATCAATACGTTCCAGTTTGCTACGGTCGATTTCTGGCAGGTTGAGGAAGAAATCGTAATTGATTTTCTCTTCTTCGACATGTTCCAGGCGAGACATCATATTGATGGCTTTAATCTCTGGATTCTGACGGTCTTTCGCCGGGCAAACTTCGACGCACAGGTTACAACCGGTGCAATCTTCCGGTGCCACCTGCAAGACATATTTCTGCCCGCGCATATCACGCGATTTCACATCCAGCGAATGCAGGCTGGCAGGGGCGTTTTCCATCGCTTCAGGCGGCACCACTTTTGCGCGAATAGCTGAGTGTGGGCAAGCGGCAACGCAGTGGTTACATTGGGTACAGAGTTCCTCTTTCCAGATGGGGATCTCTTCGGCGATATTGCGTTTTTCCCAGCGAGTGGTGCCCATCGGCCAGGTGCCGTCTGGCGGCAGCGCCGAAACGGGGAGGGCATCACCAAGCCCGGCGAGCATCGCAGCGGTTACGGTTTTCACGAAATCAGGAGCGGCATCGGAAACCACTGGCGGTCGATTGGCGCTGTGCGGATTAACCGGCTGCAACGGAACTTCTTCTACGGATTCACGCGCCAGCGCCAGAGCCTGCCAGTTGCGTTCCACCAGATCCTGACCTTTGCTACTGTAACTTTTGGCAATCGCACCCTGCAATTCTGCGAGGGCGCTATCGCCAGGCAGAATTTGTGTCAGATGGAAAAAAGCCATCTGCATGACGGTATTAATACGGGCCGCCAGGCCACATTCGCGGGCGATTTTCGCCGCGTTAATCACATAGAAGCGCGCTTTTTGCTGGTTTAACACGGCCTGAACTTCTTGCGGCAAGCGCGACCACACTTCATCTGCGCTGTACGGCGTGTTGAGCAGGAAAATGCCGCCAGGTTTTAAACGCTCAGCCATCTGATATTTATCGATAAACTGCAACTGGTGGCAGCCAACAAAATCAGCCTGGGAAATGAGATAAGCGGAACGAATCGGCTGTTCGCTCACGCGAAGGTGAGAAACCGTCAGGCCGCCCGCTTTTTTGGAGTCGTAAACAAAATAGCCCTGTGCGTACCACGGCGTGGAATTACCGATAATCTTGATATTGTTTTTGGTCGCGGAAACGCTGCCATCACTACCAAGGCCATAAAACAAGGCTTCCAGTTTCGCCGAGTTTGGCAGGGTGTTTTCCGGCAACGGCAGTGACAGATTAGTCACATCATCGTAAATACCAACCGTAAAGCGCGCTTTCGGTTTAGCCGCGTTGAGCTCGGCAAATACCGCCAGTACACAGTCCGGGCCAAATTCTTTGGATGAAAGACCATAGCGCCCACCAATGACACGGGGCAGGGTTTCGCGCTCACCATTATTAAAGGCTTCTGCCAGTGCGGTCATCACATCCAGATAGAGCGGTTCTGCCTGGGCACCGGGTTCTTTGGTTCTGTCCAGTACCGCCACGCTGCGTACGGATCCCGGCAGAGCTTGCAGCAAGTGTTTGGCGGAGAAGGGGCGGTACAGGCGAACTTTCAGCACGCCGACTTTTTCGCCACGGATTAGCAATTCATCAACCACTTCTTCACAGGTGCCAATGGCAGAGCCCATCAGGATAATCACCCGTTCCGCTTGCGGATGCCCGTAATATTCAAACGGCTGATACTGACGACCTGTCGCGGCAGAGAAATCATTCATCGCCTGTTCAACATGGTCATAGACCGCGTCGTACCATGGGTTGGTGGCTTCGCGAGACTGGAAATAAGTGTCAGGATTGGCGGACGTACCGCGGATCACCGGATGTTCCGGGTTGAGTGCCCGGGCGCGATGAGCATCAATTTCGGCCTGCGGCATGAGATCAAGAATCGTGTCATCGGCCAGCGGGACAATTTTGTTGATTTCGTGGGACGTGCGGAAACCATCAAAGAAATGAATAAATGGCACGCGGCTTTTCAGCGTCGCGATGTGCGAAATGAGAGCAAAGTCTTGCGCTTCCTGGACGTTTGCCGCACACAACATCGCGCAACCCGTCTGGCGCACCGCCATGACGTCGGAATGATCGCCAAAAATAGAGAGTGCATGTGTGGCAACGGTACGTGCCGCTACATGCAGGACAAACGGTGTGAGTTCGCCTGCCAGTTTGTACAGCGTCGGGATCATCAGCAGCAAACCCTGCGATGACGTAAACGATGTTGAAAGGGCACCCGTCTGCAAAGCGCCATGCACGGTAGCGATAGCACCCGCTTCCGACTGCATTTCAACCACGCGTGGTGTGTCTCCCCAAACGTTCTTCAAGCCGTTTCCGGCCCAGGCATCAGCCTGTTCTGCCATCGTGGAACTGGGGGTAATAGGGTAGATGGCGATAACTTCACTGGTGCGAAACGCCACCGAAGCAACCGCGCCATTACCGTCAATAGTAATCATATGACACCCTTACATTGCGCAAATGAGGGGCGCACGAAATTGCTGCGCGCCCAGTAGTAATCCTTCAATTTTAGCAAATGGCTTTCTTCTGCATTTTCGCTTTTGTGTCCCCCACATCAGCGTAATGAATGTTTTGATCAAACAGAGGGCAAAAAAATAGCCATAAAAAAGTAAAAATGCGGGGCAACGCGCAGGACAGCTCTCGACGCCGCCCTCTGTGCTGCCTATTATTTATGGCGGTGTCGTTTGGCTTGAAGATCAGAGGAAGAAGAGATGCGAGCAGCGTTTTGGGTAGGGTGTGCCGCTTTATTGTTGTCGGCGTGTAGTAGTGAACCTGTTCAGCAGGCGACTGCGGCGCACGTAGCGCCAGGTTTAAAAGCGTCGATGTCCAGTAGTGGAGAAGCAAATTGTGCAATGATCGGCGGTTCGCTTTCTGTTGCCCGTCAACTGGATGGTACGGCGATTGGGATGTGTGCATTACCCAACGGCAAACGCTGTAGTGAACAGTCACTTGCCGCCGGGAGCTGTGGCAGCTATTAATTCATTAAATCCGCCAGCTTATAAGTTAATGTCTGTTTCGCGGTCGCCAGCGTTAACTGGTTCGCGGTCAGATCCACTTGTGCACCTTCTTTCAGCATTTCGCTAATGGTGTTATCGAGTTCATTAAGCTGCGGGTTAGCGCACATCATACGGGTCATTGCCAGCCCTTTGGCTGTCAGTTCACCATTAGACAGTTTGCCTTCACCGCTAAAGCGGTTACACATGCTGCCGGAAATCATCATTTTTTCACCAAAGCTGATTTCTGGCGGATTTTTATCGTTGGTCACGGGCTTACCGTTTACGCTTTCCAGCACAAAACGATGATGCTGTAACTGTTCTGGCGTTACAGCAATTTTGTCATTACTTACACATCCCGCCATCAGCAGGCTTAGCGCAACGAGCGCGGCTACTTTCTTCATTGTGGTTCTCAATTACAGTTTCTGACTCAGGGCTATTTTAAGAATAGAGGATGAAAGGTCATTGGGGATTATCTGAATCAGCTCCCCTGGAATGCAGGGGAGCGGCAAGATTAAACCAGTTCGTTCGGGCAGGTTTCGCCTTTTTCCAGATTGCTTAAGTTTTGCAGCGTAGTCTGAGAAATACTGGTCAGAGCTTCTGCTGTCAGGAATGCCTGGTGCCCGGTAAATAGCACGTTGTGGCAGGCAGACAGGCGACGGAATACGTCATCCTGAATTACGTCGTTGGATTTATCTTCAAAGAATAGATCGCGTTCGTTCTCATATACGTCCATACCCAACGAACCAATTTTCTGATTTTTCAGCGCTTCAATTGCTGCCTGAGAATCAATCAATGCACCGCGACTGGTATTGACGATCATCACGCCATTTTTCATCTGATCGAAGGCGGCTTCGTTCAACAGATGGTAGTTTTCCGGTGTCAGCGGGCAGTGCAGAGAGATAACGTCTGATTCAGAGAACAGGGTTGGCAGATCGACATACTCCACACCGAGTTCCAGCGCCGCTGCACTTGGATACGGATCGAACGCCAGCAGACGCATACCAAAACCTTTCAGAATGCGCAGCATCGCCACACCGATTTTACCGGTACCGATAACGCCTGCCGTTTTGCCATACATAGTAAAGCCGGTCAGACCTTCCAGAGAGAAGTTAGCGTCACGGGTACGCTGATACGCGCGGTGAATACGGCGGTTCAGCGTCATCATCATACCGATGGCGTGTTCAGCAACGGCCTCTGGATCATAGGCTGGAACACGGACTACTTTCAGCCCCAGTTCTTTTGCCGCGTCAAGGTCGACGTTATTGAAACCGGCACAGCGCAGGGCGATATATTTAACGCCGTGCTTTTTCAGCTCTTCCAGCACCGGGCGGCTGCCGTCATCGTTTACGAAAATACATACCGCTTCGCAGCCATTGGCAGTTTTAGCGGTTTTTTCCGTCAGCAGAAAGTCAAAAAATTCCAGCTCAAAGCCAAAGGACTCGTTCAC
>NZ_CAOLGM010000027.1:21842-42698 GCF_948475835.1 uncultured Escherichia sp.
CAGGTACTTCTTGTCGTACTGTTTTGTGCTATAAACGGCGAGTTTCATAAGACTTTCTCCAGTGATGTTGAATCACATTTAAGCTACTAAAAATATTTTACAAAATTTCAAATATAATTGAAAGCTATGGCGATATTGAAAAATTCATCAACAACTATGCTTAGTGTAGGCGCAACCTTCAACTGAACGGTTAAACATGCCACAATACCCGTATTGAATGCTTAATTTTTCGCTAAATCAGGATATTAACTACCCATGCTGGGTAAATATAAAGCCGTTCTCGCGCTGTTATTACTGATTATTCTTGTGCCGTTGACGCTGCTGATGACGCTCGGGCTGTGGGTTCCCACGCTGGCGGGCATCTGGCTACCGCTCGGGACACGTATTGCATTAGATGAAAGCCCACGCATTACGCGTAAAGGTTTAATCATTCCCGATCTCCGTTATCTGGTGGGAGATTGTCAGCTTGCGCATATCACCAACGCCAGCCTTTCACATCCCAGCCGCTGGTTATTGAACGTCGGCACGGTAGAACTTGATTCTGCTTGTCTGGCGAAATTGCCGCAGACGGAGCAATCGCCAGCTGCTCCAAAAACCCTCGCGCAGTGGCAGTCCATGCTGCCTAACACCTGGATCAATATCGATAAACTGATTTTTTCTCCCTGGCAGGAATGGCAGGGAAAACTCTCTCTCGCATTAACCTCTGATATCCAGCAACTGCGTTATCAGGGCGAAAAAGTTAAATTTCAAGGCCAGCTGAAAGGGCAACAACTTACAGTCAGCGAACTGGATGTCGTCGCGTTTGAAAATCAGCCGCCGGTTAAACTGGTGGGGGAATTTACTATGCCGCTCGTGCCGGATGGACTTCCTGTAAGTGGGCATGCTACTGCGACGTTAAACTTGCCGCAGGAACCGTCACTGGTGGATGCAGAGCTGGACTGGCAGGAAAATAGCGGGCAATTGATTGTGCTGGCACGGGATAACGGCGATCCGTTGCTCGATTTGCCGTGGCAAATTACTCGTCAACAATTGACCGTAAGCGATGGTCGCTGGAGTTGGCCGTATGCAGGTTTTCCTTTGAGTGGCCGACTGGGTGTCAAAGTCGACAACTGGCAGGCAGGGCTTGAGAACGCTCTGATCAGCGGACGACTGAGTGTGCTGACCCAGGGGCAAGCGGGTAAAGGCAACGCGGTGCTAAATTTTGGCCCAGGAAAATTAAGCATGGATAACAGTCAGCTGCCTCTGCAACTGACCGGTGAAGCGAAACAGGCGGACCTCATTTTATATGCCCGTTTACCTGCGCAGCTAAGCGGAAGTCTGACTGACCCAACGTTGGCCTTTGAGCCAGGCGCGTTATTACGTTCGAAGGGAAGAGTCATCGATTCGCTGGACATCGATGAAATCCGCTGGCCTTTAGCGGGTGTAAAAGTCACCCAACGTGGTGTTGACGGACGTTTGCAGGCCATCTTGCAGGCGCATGAAAATGAACTGGGCGATTTCGTGCTGCATATGGATGGGCTGGCGAATGATTTTCTCCCTGACGCTGGCCGCTGGCAGTGGCGCTACTGGGGAAAAGGCAGTTTTACACCGATGAATGCCACCTGGGATGTCGCAGGAAAAGGTGAGTGGCATGACAGCACGATTACGCTGACCGATCTCTCCACCGGTTTCGACCAGTTACAATACGGTACGATGACGGTAGAAAAGCCGCGATTAATTCTCGACAAGCCCGTCGTCTGGGTACGTGACGCACAGCATCCCTCCTTCAGCGGCGCGCTGTCACTGGACGCCGGGCAAACGCTGTTCACTGGCGGCAGTGTGTTACCGCCATCAACCTTAAAATTTAGTGTCGATGGGCGCGATCCTGCCTATTTCCTCTTTAAAGGCGATTTACATGCTGGTGAGATTGGCCCGGTTCGGGTAAATGGTCGCTGGGACGGTATTCGGCTGCGCGGTAACGCCTGGTGGCCTAAACAATCACTGACTGTATTCCAGCCGCTGGTGCCACCCGACTGGAAGATGAACTTACGCGATGGTGAACTGTATGCTCAGGTTGCATTTTCTGCTGCGCCTGAACAAGGATTCCGCGCGGGAGGGCACGGCGTGTTGAAAGGCGGTAGTGCCTGGATGCCAGATAATCAGGTTAACGGTGTCGATTTTGTCCTGCCTTTCCGTTTTGCCGATGGAGCCTGGCATCTGGGGACTCGCGGCCCCGTTACGTTGCGAATTGCCGAAGTGATTAATCTGGTGACAGCGAAAAATATTACGGCTGATTTGCAAGGGCGTTATCCGTGGACTGAAGAAGAACCCTTGCTGTTGACTGATGTTAGCGTCGATGTGTTAGGCGGTAACGTACTGATGAAACAATTACGTATGCCGCAACATGACCCGGCGCTGTTGCGGCTGAATAATCTCTCATCCAGCGAACTGGTTAGCGCCGTCAATCCGAAACAATTCGCCATGTCCGGGGCATTTAGTGGTGCATTGCCATTATGGCTAAACAACGAAAAATGGATAGTGAAAGATGGTTGGCTGGCAAATAGCGGGCCAATGACCTTGCGGCTGGATAAAGACACCGCAGATGCGGTGGTGAAAGACAATATGACTGCGGGTTCAGCAATTAACTGGTTGCGCTATATGGAAATTAGCCGGTCATCGACAAAAATTAACTTAGATAATCTCGGTTTATTAACCATGCAGGCCAACATTACAGGTACCAGTCGCGTTGATGGTAAAAGCGGTACGGTAAACCTTAATTACCATCATGAAGAGAATATTTTTACGCTGTGGCGCAGTTTACGCTTTGGCGATAATCTCCAGGCATGGTTGGAGCAGAACGCACGTCTGCCGGGAAATGACTGTCCGCAAGGAAAAGAGTGTGAGGAAAAACAATGAAAATTTTACTGGCTGCGTTGACGTCATCTTTTATGCTGGTTGGCTGTACGCCTCGCATTGAAGTCGCTGCACCTAAGGAACCGATCACTATCAATATGAACGTTAAAATTGAGCATGAGATCATCATCAAGGCAGACAAAGATGTCGAAGAGCTGCTTGAAACTCGTAGCGATCTTTTCTGAGGCGATGATGAAGAAAACATTACTTCTTTGTGCGTTTCTTGTTGGGCTGGTAAGCAGCAATGTAATGGCATTGACTCTGGATGAAGCCAGAACTCAGGGGCGGGTAGGTGAAACATTTTATGGTTATCTGGTTGCGCTGAAAACGGATGCTGAAACAGAGAAATTAGTAACCGACATTAATGCCGAACGTAAAGCGAGTTACCAACAACTGGCAAAGCAAAATAATGTGTCGGTAGATGATATCGCGAAACTCGCCGGGCAAAAGCTCGTAGCTCGGGCCAAACCGGGGGAATATGTACAAGGGATAAACGGTAAATGGGTGCGAAAATTTTAATAGCAAAACCGCAATATCGGGATAACGCTACAGGAGAAAGCGATTGATCTATTTTCCTGAAACAAGGTGAATATTCAAAAACTCCTGTCAAATTGCCTTTCGCCCTGAAAAATGCATAGTCAAATATCTGTTTTAACTAATTGGCGTTGCAGTACACACAACGCCAATTAGTTAGCGGAATTTACGTCGATACTCGCCTGGCGTCATCCCAAAGCGTTGCTTAAATACCGTTGAAAAATGACTCTGGTCAGAAAATCCCCAATGAAAGCCGATGCCTGCCAGTTTTTCATCATCTGCGGCATGGCGAATCGCATCTGCACAAAAATCGAGACGACGGTTACGAATATATTGCGCGACTACCAAACCTTTATCGGCAAACATTCGGTACAAACTACGTACTGACATACCTGTCTCTCCGGCTATCCACTCCGGGCGTAATATCTCTTCGCGAATATTATCGTCTATCAACGTAACCACTTTTTGAAACTGACGTTCACGACGAGGTTGAACAGATTCCCGCTGATGAAGTACCGGGCGCAGCAGACACACCATCGCCTGTAGCGCAGCTTCACTTTCTGTTTCAGAAAGTGCCGGATTATTCATGCTCTCCTGTAACAGGCGATGACTGAGTTGCACCATGGGTAAGTCAGCGTCCAGTCTTTCTGCGCAGACAGGTTTTTGATGGGGAAAATATTGTTCCAGCAGAGTGCGTGGCAAAAGTAATGAAATCTGTTTAGAAGACTCCTGCCAGTAAAGCGAACAGGGGCGTGAGGCATCGAGTAACGTAATATCGCCAGCGCCAATCTGCACCTGACGCTCATCCTGCTCCATTATTGCCTGACCACTAAGCTGAAAAACGGTGTAAAACCAGGCATCGTCGCTGCCTTTTACTTCCTGCCAGGTGCGGGATAAATTCACCCCGCTGGTTGTCACGGTACTCAGCTTTAGTCCTTTGGCAAAATGCGTATCCAGTACACCCGTGTAACGCTCGGTCAGCAGGTATCCGGTAAAATTTCCGCATACCTGATTGATTTGGGAAAGCCATTGCTGAAACTCATTATCCACTGCGGGGTTCATGGCACGTTTTCGCTCTGTGAAATGTATTTTTATTGTTGCATTTGTGTTGCAGTAAACGAAGCTAATGAGCCTGACTATAGGAAATAAGTCTTCTCAGGCATAGAGACATAAGCGGTTATTGTCACGATTTGCGGAGCTTGTCACAGCTGACAAAGCGAATGTCACAGCGAAAAAAGTGACTTTTCTTGTCGCTGCGTACACTGAAATCACACTGGGTAAATAATAAGGAAAAGTGATGACAGAGCCGCATGTAGCAGTATTAAGCCAGGTCCAACAGTTTCTCGATCGTCAACACGGTCTTTATATTGATGGTCGTCCAGGCCCCGCACAAAGTGAAAAACGGTTGGCGATCTTTGATCCGGCCACCGGGCAAGAAATTGCGTCTACTGCTGATGCCAACGAAGCGGATGTAGATAACGCAGTCATGTCTGCCTGGCGGGCCTTTGTCTCGCGTCGCTGGGCCGGGCGATTACCCGCAGAGCGTGAACGTATTCTGCTACGTTTTGCCGATCTGGTGGAACAGCACAGTGAGGAGCTGGCGCAACTGGAAACCCTGGAGCAAGGCAAGTCAATTGCCATTTCCCGTGCTTTTGAAGTGGGCTGTACGCTGAACTGGATGCGTTATACCGCCGGGTTAACGACCAAAATCGCGGGTAAAACGCTGGACTTGTCGATTCCCTTACCCCAGGGGGCGCGTTATCAGGCCTGGACGCGTAAAGAGCCGGTTGGCGTAGTGGCGGGAATTGTGCCATGGAACTTTCCGTTGATGATTGGTATGTGGAAGGTGATGCCAGCACTGGCAGCAGGCTGTTCAATCGTGATTAAGCCTTCGGAAACCACGCCACTGACGATGTTGCGCGTGGCGGAACTGGCCAGCGAGGCTGGTATCCCTGATGGCGTTTTTAATGTGGTCACCGGGTCAGGTGCTGTATGCGGCGCGGCCCTGACGTCACATCCTCATGTTGCGAAAATCAGTTTTACCGGTTCAACCGCGACGGGAAAAGGTATTGCCAGAACTGCTGCTGATCACTTAACGCGTGTAACGCTGGAACTGGGCGGTAAAAACCCGGCAATTGTATTAAAAGATGCTGATCCGCAATGGGTTATTGAAGGCTTGATGACCGGAAGCTTCCTGAATCAAGGGCAAGTATGCGCCGCCAGTTCGCGAATTTATATTGAAGCGCCGTTGTTTGACACGCTGGTTAGTGGATTTGAGCAGGCGGTAAAATCGTTGCAAGTGGGACCGGGGATGTCACCTGTTGCACAGATTAACCCTTTGGTTTCTCGTGCGCACTGCGACAAAGTGTGTTCATTCCTCGACGATGCGCAGGCACAGCAAGCAGAGCTGATTCGCGGGTCGAATGGACCAGCCGGAGAGGGGTATTATGTTGCGCCAACGCTGGTGGTAAATCCCGATGCTAAATTGCGTTTAACTCGTGAAGAGGTGTTTGGTCCGGTGGTAAACCTGGTGCGAGTAGCGGATGGAGAAGAGGCGTTACAACTGGCAAACGACACGGAATATGGCTTAACTGCCAGTGTCTGGACGCAAAATCTCTCCCAGGCTCTGGAATATAGCGATCGCTTACAGGCAGGTACGGTGTGGGTAAACAGCCATACCTTAATTGACGCTAACTTACCGTTTGGTGGGATGAAGCAGTCAGGAACGGGCCGTGATTTTGGCCCCGACTGGCTGGACGGTTGGTGTGAAACTAAGTCGGTGTGTGTACGGTATTAATCTGGTTCGCTCATAAGTAAAAAACGGCACCTGGTGCCGTTTTTTTGTCTGAAACAATCACTTATCTTTCTTCAGCGCCCCTAGCGTTGGCGTTTCGTCAAAGAAGTTCCATGGTTTAAGCAGAGTATGTACCCATTCGGTCGGCATAATCGGCCACTCTTCGGCACGGGCCACATGTGTGGTGCCGGTGGTCATCCAGATAACAGCGTCGGTGTTGTCCAGCGACTCGTTATCCTTACTGTATTGTCCAAGACCGGTGTCATGAGTGGAACGGTTCGGATATTTGCCTTCCGGGAAACGCTCGCCAGGGTGATAACGCGTTACCCAGAGCTGCTTGTCCATAAAGCTTAAACGATGATAGATCCACTCGTCCGGCGCGAACTGGGCACCTTTTGCTACCGGGTGAGTACCACCTGCATAAGGAATAATTTGATAGGAAACTGGATTGCCCATGCGATTCTCTTTGTTCAGGTTACTCAACAGACGAATCGTGCCCGGATCAAACTTCTGCGCGGCATCCTGTTCATTGCCGATGTTGTACTGATTAACTTGCATGGTACTGGTGCGTGGGCCACCGGCAGTATTCGGTTTTACCACCGGGTCCATCGCCACCAGGCTGTTATTCTCGCCATCTACATCCAGATCGAGGCGGAAATTATAAATATGTTGGTGTGTAGTACCCACGATATTGTGATCGATAAGCGTGCCGTAGCGCGTGTCATCTTTCGCCGTCTCATCGTGCATGGTTTTCGCTTTAACACCTTTCACCGCTTCGATGCCCGTAGCACCGGCATCAATGCCAATAGTGCCGTTTTCATGGAAGATCCAGTCAAAAATGTAGTCATAGTTACCCACTGTACTGATCCAGCGCACCACCAACTCCCGGCGTTCGGTACTGACGTTGGGCTGGCCCATTTCCTGATGCTTATACTCAGGCCCGGCATAACGTTCAAATACCGCGATAGCGCGAGGGATCTCCATCGGCACGCCAGTGTAGTCGGCGATGGTTTCATTAAGGAGCACTGCGTTAGACGGGGCATCTTTACCACGAGCAATTGGTGAGGTTAGCGTGCCCATACCGTAGTCACCAGAGTCCAGATACGCTTTAAAGTACCAGCCAATATCAGGATCACCGTAAGGCACAATCATGCCGCCGAGAGAACCTTCGTACATGACTTTGCGTTTGGTGCCATTGTCGTTATAAGTCACGGTGGAGATCATAGGTCCGACGCGCGAGTTCATGCTGAGGTGAAAATCCCAGTTCCGCCAGTGAATCATATCGCCAGTAATGGTGTAATTTTTACCTTCAGGCTCAATGATTTGCATAGGCTTAACTGCCGGAGCAACGCGGTCACGGCCATCAAATGGGCGTGCGGTCATTGGCACCGGAACTACCGGACCTTCTTCAATCTTAACGATTTTTTTCTGTTCTAAATCAACGACCGCCACCAGGTTTTCGATGGGATGTGCCCAGTAGTTGCCATCACCGACATCAAGATAGCTGATGACTTTGAGCAACCGGGCATCTTGTTTCAGGCCATCTTTACCATCGAAATAACCTACGGTCAGCGGCGTGGTAATCACTTTCTTCGCATCAGTAATACCGCGCTTCTTCACGGCAGCGGCAAATTCTTCACTGTTGTTAATAATGTTCTGCACACTGGCGAAATCATCCAGCAACACCATACCGTGGGCGTCTTTAATGGGTTGCCAGGAGAGCAGTTTGTTGTTTTGCAGATCCACCACCGCTTCGATGATATGTTTGCCGTCGAGCATAATGACGTCGGCTTTGCGTGGCTGGTCAACCGGTTTGTTTTCCAGCGCAAACGCCCAGACAGCTTCTTTATCTGGCGGTAGCAGGGAGATCTCAGTAAAACGGGTATTGGGTTTGAAGTCCGCGGAAGCTTTAACAATTTCAACGGCCTGTTTAATTTCGTCCGCAGTTAGCGCATTAAGTGGGTGAGGGCGCTTTTCTACCTGAAAGGTTTGATCCAGCCCGGACTGGAAAACATCGTTAATAAAGGTGTCAGAAACCCAGGCTTTATTGTCTTTCATCACTACCGGTACTTGCAGTGCCAGAGGCTGACCATTAACAATTGCTGTTTGCGCACCAGGCTTCACTTTCACGTACGCGCCATCTTTAATCAGGGTAAAGAGCTGGGCGTAGTCGTCCCACTGCACATCGGCACCAAATTCTTTAAGCGTTTTATCCATTGGCACCATATGCGCTTCACCACCGTGGGCAAATACCGGCGCTTGCCAGGCGAAACTTAAGGCGACTGCCAACGCCAGGGTTGTTTTACGGGCAGAATACAGAGAGGGGCTTCCCATTATTAACCTCGTCAGATGTTGTGTTCTTGTTAGCAACCGCGCTCTGTGGGCGGTTTAGTCAGGTTCACATTATCAGTACTGATGCAAAGGGGATTGCCTGCACCTGCCAGGTTGTTTGGCAGGTGTGCCAGCTTTTCATACAGTGGATGCCCTGAAAATAGATGTACACATTATGCATAATGTGACAACGTCACAAAATTTAGTGAAATAAAAGGGCAACTATTCGCCGTTGCCCTTCATTCACCGATTAATCGACAAAATCACCGTGCTGCCTGGCCACCAGCGTCAGAATTGAATACAGCGCCACCGGGGTTTGATGCTGATTGAATACCTCTACCGCCCATTCCACCACACCTGTTGGTTTTTCTTCTGCGCTACGCTGTTTTTTCAGCGTCTTGCGCTTACAGGTGAGACGCACCTGGATGGTATCGCCTGGTTTTACGGGTTCGATAAAACGCAAGTTTTCCAGCCCGTAGTTAGCTATGACCGGACCGACACCGGCATCGACAAACAGACCCGCAGCCGCAGAAAGCACAAAATATCCATGTACCACACGCTCACCAAAAATAGATTCGGCAGCAGCAATTTTATCCATATGTGCATAGAAATGATCGCCGCTGAGGCAAGCAAAGTTAACAATATCGGCCTCTGTCATTGTGCGGCGGGGAGTCAACAGGCTGTCGCCTGGTTGCAGCTCCTCAAAATATTTGCGGAACGGATGAATACGATCTTCTTCGACTTTCGCACCGCGCACCCACTGTTTACTGATAGCGGCAAGCATCGTCGGACTACCCTGAACAGCGGTTCGCTGCATGTAATGTTTCACCGCTCGTAAACCACCTAATTCTTCACCGCCTCCTGCGCGACCAGGCCCACCATGTACCAGTTGTGGCAGTGGGGAGCCATGCCCGGTGGATTCTTTTGCCGACTCTTCATTGAGGATCTGAATTCGCCCATGCGTACGTGCCGCGTCTGCAATAAACTGACGCGCAATTTGCGGATCAGCCGTCACCAGCGTTCCCGCAAGGCTACCGCCGCCTGCACAAGCCAGTTGCAGAGCATGTCGCTGGTTTTGTGCTGGCATCAGCGTTGCGACAGAGCCAAAGGCTTCTGTTGCATGTACCGCCGGTGCTTCATCCGGCTGCGGACAGTACAATAAGGTTGGCGGGAAGAAGGCACCCGCAGCAGATAAATCCGCCTGACCACCGAGGCGAATCTCGCATCCTGCAGCCAGCAATATGTTCACTTTTTCCTGCACATCGGCACGCTGCTCAGCATTTACCAGTGCGCCCATTTTCACGCCTTCCTGAGCAGGATCACCGACCACGACTTTCTGTAATCGCGCAACCAGAGCATCACTGACAGCATTAACCAATGCCTGCGGCACAATAATCCGCCGGATTGCCGTACATTTTTGCCCGGCTTTTGTGGTCATCTCACGCACAACTTCACGAATAAACAGCGCAAACTCCGGTTGATCCGGGGTGACATCTTCGCCCAGTACGCAGCAGTTCAGGGAATCAGCTTCCATAGTGAAGGGGATAGATTTGGCGACGATATTTGGCTGAACTCGCAGCATCTGTCCGGTCGCCGCTGACCCCGTGAAAGTCACCACATCCTGGCTGTCCAGATGATCCAACAAGTCGCCAGCACTACCGCAGATCAGACTAATTGCGCCTTCGGGAACAAGACCACTATCGACAATTGATTTCACCATCGCCTGAGTCAGTTGGGCCGTCGCGGTAGCTGGTTTGATGATGGCTGGCATTCCGCCCAGCCACGTTGGTGCCAGCTTTTCCAGCATTCCCCAGCAGGGGAAGTTAAAGGCGTTAATATGCACTGCCACGCCTGACTTTGAGGTCAGTACATGGCGCGCGGCAAATCCACCTTCTTTCGATAAGGGGATCAATTCATCTTCCGGCCACAGCGTATCGTCAGGCAGCTCCCGGCTACCGAGGCTGGCGTAAGTAAATAACGTCCCAATGCCACCTTCAATATCAACCCAACTGTCTGCCCGCGTTGCGCCTGTTTGCGCAGAAAGAGCATAGAAGCGCTCTTTTTCACTCAGCAGATGTTTAGCGACCGCTTTAAGCATCGCCGCACGTTCGATAAAGGTCATCGCGCGGAGGGCGGGGGCACCTTTTTCAATGGCAAACTGGCGGGCAGCCGCCATATCAAGACCTTCACTGGTCACTTCCCATAACGCCTCGCCGCTAATAGCGTGGTGAATCAAACGGCTACGGCCCCGGCCAGACTGCCAGGTACCGGATAAGAAACTGGCTAACTGCTGCATCGCTACTCTCCAGATGTTTCACATTTCTGTTGCTAATAGTTAAATCGCGAATCATAATAAGCAAGGGGTCTTTTAACGAAATGTTAACTATGCGATCTGTATAGCAACTGCGGAAAACACTAACGCACTGATAAATAATGATTTATAAAAATAGGGTGCGAAATCCGTCACAGTTCAAGCATACAAAATTTGTGATTTTAGTTAACTATTGTGTAACTTTCATAAAACAATGTGATTCGTGTTTTTAATTAATTCACGAAAACTGGAATCGTAAAGGTGATGACGTGACCCAAGAAGAACGCTTTGAGCAACGGATAGCCCAGGAAACGGCTATCGAGCCACAGGACTGGATGCCCGATGCTTACCGAAAGACACTGATCCGCCAGATTGGGCAGCATGCGCACTCCGAGATTGTTGGTATGTTGCCTGAAGGTAACTGGATCACTCGCGCACCAACCTTGCGGCGTAAAGCCATTCTGTTGGCCAAAGTGCAGGATGAAGCCGGTCATGGTCTGTATCTCTATAGCGCCGCCGAAACACTGGGCTGCGCCAGAGAAGACATCTACCAAAAAATGCTCGACGGACGGATGAAATATTCCTCCATCTTTAATTATCCGACATTGAGTTGGGCTGATATCGGCGTTATCGGCTGGCTGGTGGATGGCGCAGCGATCGTCAATCAGGTGGCGTTATGTCGCACTTCTTATGGCCCGTATGCCAGAGCAATGGTGAAAATCTGCAAAGAAGAGAGTTTTCACCAGCGTCAGGGGTTTGAAGCCTGCATGGCACTCGCGCAGGGCAGCGAAGCTCAAAAGCAGATGTTGCAAGACGCCATTAACCGTTTCTGGTGGCCAGCCTTAATGATGTTCGGGCCAAACGATGATAACTCGCCAAACAGCGCCAGAAGTCTCGCCTGGAAAATCAAACGTTTCACCAACGACGAACTCCGCCAGCGTTTCGTGGACAACACCGTTCCACAGGTTGAAATGCTCGGTATGACCGTTCCTGACCCGGATCTGCATTTTGACACTGAAAGCGGTCACTACCGCTTTGGTGAGATCGACTGGCAGGAGTTTAACGAAGTAATTAACGGTCGCGGAATTTGTAATCAGGAGCGGCTCGACGCCAAACGTAAAGCCTGGGAAGAAGGTACCTGGGTACGGGAAGCAGCGCTGGCCCATGCACAAAAACAACTTGCCCGTAAGGTCGCATAAGGAGATTCAAAATGAGTAATGTTTACTGGCCGTTATACGAAGTTTTCGTGCGTGGCAAACAGGGCTTATCACACCGCCATGTTGGCAGTTTACATGCTGCCGATGAGCGGATGGCACTGGAAAATGCCCGTGATGCTTACACCCGTCGTAGCGAAGGATGTTCAA
The DNA here is from genome assembly GCF_948475835.1 of uncultured Escherichia sp. Lineage (NCBI taxonomy): Bacteria > Pseudomonadati > Pseudomonadota > Gammaproteobacteria > Enterobacterales > Enterobacteriaceae > Escherichia > uncultured Escherichia sp. The sequence continues at coordinate 34,069 of NZ_CAOLGM010000027.1, forward strand.
TTTGGGTGGTGAAGGCGAGTGAAATTGTTGCCTCGCAACCGGAAGAACGCGGTGAATTTTTTGATCCGGCTGAAAGCAAGGTCTATCGCCATCCAACGTTTTACACCATCCCTGATGGCATTGAGCACATGTGAGGTCGGAAATGAATCAGTTAACGGCTTACACCTTGCGCCTGGGCGATAACTGTCTGGTGCTCTCCCAGCGGTTGGGGGAATGGTGCGGTCACGCACCGGAACTGGAAATCGATCTCGCACTGGCAAACATTGGCCTCGATTTATTAGGTCAGGCACGTAACTTCTTATCGTATGCCGCTGAATTAGCGGGAGAAGGTGATGAAGATACCCTGGCCTTCACCCGAGACGAGCGCCAGTTCAGCAACTTATTGTTGGTTGAACAACCAAACGGCAATTTTGCCGACACCATTGCACGCCAGTATTTCATCGATGCATGGTATGTGGCGCTCTTTACCCGTCTGATGGAAAGCCGTGATCCGCAACTGGCGGCGATTTCTGCCAAAGCAATTAAAGAAGCGCGTTATCACCTGCGTTTTAGTCGTGGCTGGCTGGAGCGACTGGGCAATGGTACTGACGTATCAGGGCAAAAGATGCAGCAGGCCATCGACAAGTTGTGGCGTTTTACTGCCGAACTGTTCGATGCCGACGAGATTGATATTGCACTGAGTGAAGAGGGTATTGCGGTTGATCCACGCACTTTACGCGCAGCGTGGGAAGCCGAAGTTTTTGCCGGAATCAACGAAGCCACATTGAACGTACCGCAAGAGCAGGCGTATCGCACTGGCGGTAAAAAAGGACTGCATACCGAACACCTTGGACCCATGCTGGCAGAAATGCAGTATCTCCAGCGTGTCTTGCCCGGTCAGCAATGGTAACAGAGGAGATGGGTATGCAACGTCTGGCCACCATTGCACCGCCACAGGTTCATGAGATATGGGCGCTACTCAGCCAGATCCCGGACCCGGAGATCCCGGTGCTGACCATTACCGATTTAGGCATGGTGCGTAATGTGACACAGATGGGAGAAGGATGGGTGATCGGCTTTACGCCGACTTATTCCGGTTGTCCGGCAACGGAACATTTGATTGGCGCGATACGTGAGGCAATGACAACCCACGGGTTTACCCCCGTTCAGGTTGTGCTGCAACTCGACCCGGCATGGACCACCGACTGGATGACCCCCGATGCCCGTGAGCGTCTGCGACAGTATGGCATTAGCCCGCCCGCCGGACACAGTTGCCATGCCCATTTGCCGCCAGAAGTACGTTGCCCGCGCTGCGCCAGCGTCCATACCACACTTATCAGTGAATTTGGTTCCACGGCCTGCAAAGCATTGTATCGCTGCGATAGTTGCCGCGAACCTTTCGATTATTTCAAATGTATTTGAGGATGCCATGACAACGTTTCATTCCTTAACGGTGGCAAAAGTGGAGCCGGAAACCCGTGATGCGGTGACCATTACCTTTGCGGTGCCCCAGCCTTTGCAGGAGGCGTATCGCTTTCGCCCCGGTCAACATTTGACCTTAAAAGCCAGCTTTGATGGTGAAGAATTACGCCGTTGTTACTCCATTTGCCGCAGCTATCTGCCTGGCGAAATTAGTGTGGCGGTGAAAGCCATTGAAGGCGGACGTTTCTCCCGCTATGCCCGCGAACACATCCGCCAGGGTATGACGCTGGAGGTCATGGTGCCGCAGGGGCATTTCGGCTATCAGCCACAGGCCGAACGCCAGGGCCGCTATCTGGCTATTGCAGCAGGATCAGGTATTACGCCAATGCTGGCGATTATCGCCACCACTTTACAAACCGAGCCTGAAAGTCAGTTCACCCTGATCTACGGTAACCGTACCAGCCAGAGCATGATGTTTCGCCAGGCACTGGCAGACCTGAAAGACAAATATCCTCAGCGTTTACAGTTGTTGTGCATTTTCAGTCAGGAAACCCTCGACAGCGATCTGCTTCACGGGCGTATTGACGGTGAAAAATTACAGTCACTTGGGGCCTCGCTCATTAATTTTCGTCTTTATGATGAGGCATTTATTTGTGGTCCGGCGGCGATGATGGATGAGACGGAAGCCGCCTTAAAAGCACTGGGAATGCCAGATAAAACCATTCATCTGGAGCGGTTTAATACGCCTGGCACGCGCGTCAAACGTAGCGTTAACGTGCAAAGTGACGGACAAAAAGTGACTGTACGTCAGGATGGGCGGGATCGGGAAATCGTGCTTAATGCCGACGATGAAAGCATTCTCGATGCGGCATTGCGCCAGGGGGCTGATCTGCCCTATGCCTGCAAAGGCGGCGTCTGTGCGACCTGCAAATGCAAAGTGCTGCGTGGCAAAGTGGCGATGGAAACCAATTACAGTCTGGAACCGGATGAACTGGCCGCAGGCTATGTGTTGAGTTGCCAGGCACTGCCGCTGACCAGCGATGTGGTGGTTGACTTTGACGCGAAGGGGATGGCATGAGCGAACTGATCGTCAGCCGTCAGCAACAAGTATTGTTGCTGACCCTTAACCGTCCCGCCGCACGTAATGCGCTAAATAATGCCCTTCTGACGCAACTGGTAAATGAACTGGAAGCTGCGGCTACCGATAGCAGCATTTCGGTCTGTGTGATTACCGGTAATGCACGCTTTTTTGCCGCTGGGGCCGATCTCAACGAAATGGCAGAAAAAGATCTCGCGGCCACCTTAAACGATACACGCCCGCAGCTATGGGCGCGATTGCAGGCCTTCAACAAACCTCTCATCGCAGCCGTCAACGGTTACGCGCTTGGTGCGGGTTGCGAACTGGCATTGTTGTGCGATGTGGTGGTTGCCGGAGAGAACGCGCGTTTTGGTTTGCCGGAAATCACTCTCGGCATCATGCCAGGCGCAGGAGGAACGCAACGTTTAATCCGTAGTGTCGGTAAATCGTTAGCCAGCAAAATGGTGCTGAGCGGAGAAAGTATCACCGCTCAGCAAGCACAGCAGGCCGGGCTGGTTAGCGACGTCTTCCCCAGCGATTTAACCCTCGAATACGCCTTACAGCTGGCGTCGAAAATGGCACGTCACTCGCCGCTGGCCTTACAAGCGGCAAAGCAAGCGCTGCGCCAGTCGCAGGAAGTGGCTTTGCAAGCCGGACTTGCCCAGGAGCGACAGTTATTCACCTTGCTGGCGGCAACAGAAGATCGTCATGAAGGCATCTCCGCTTTCTTACAAAAACGCACGCCCGACTTTAAAGGACGCTAATGATGGAATTCATCCTCAGTCATGTAGAAAAGGGCGTGATGACACTAACGCTCAACCGCCCGGAACGCCTGAACAGTTTTAATGATGAGATGCACGCACAACTGGCAGAGTGCCTGAAACAGGTCGAGCGCGACGACACTATCCGTTGCCTGTTACTTACAGGTGCCGGGCGCGGATTTTGTGCTGGTCAGGATCTTAACGATCGTAACGTTGATCCCACAGGCCCCGCACCGGATTTAGGGATGTCAGTTGAACGTTTCTATAACCCACTGGTACGTCGCCTGGCAAAACTGCCAAAACCGGTGATCTGTGCAGTCAATGGCGTGGCGGCAGGGGCAGGCGCAACACTGGCACTGGGGTGCGACATCGTTATTGCTGCCCGTTCAGCAAAATTCGTCATGGCGTTTAGTAAGTTAGGCTTAATACCCGATTGCGGTGGAACCTGGTTACTGCCACGCGTTGCCGGACGAGCGCGCGCCATGGGGCTGGCACTGCTGGGGAATCAACTGAGTGCTGAACAGGCGCACGAATGGGGGATGATCTGGCAGGTTGTTGATGATGAAACGCTGGCAGATACCGCGCAACAGCTGGCACGGCATCTGGCGACACAACCGACATTTGGTCTTGGACTTATCAAGCAAGCGATAAATAGCGCTGAAACCAATACGCTCGATACGCAACTGGATCTGGAACGTGACTATCAGCGACTTGCCGGACGGAGCGCAGATTATCGTGAAGGTGTCAGTGCGTTCCTGGCTAAACGCTCACCGCAGTTCACGGGGAAATAGCATGATGATAAATGTGCAAACTGTGGCAGTGATTGGGAGCGGCACCATGGGGGCAGGCATTGCTGAAGTTGCCGCCAGTCATGGACATCAGGTTTTACTGTATGACATTTCTGCTGAAGCGCTGACCCGCGCAATCGACGGGATACACGCGCGGCTAAATTCACGCGTGACGCGGGGAAAACTGACCGCTGAAACCTGTGAACGCACATTGAAACGCCTGATCCCGGTGACCGATATTCACGCGCTGGCAGCAGCGAATCTGGTTATTGAAGCGGCGTCTGAACGTCTGGAAGTTAAAAAAGCGCTCTTTGCACAACTGGCGGAAGTTTGCCCGCCACAAACGCTATTGACCACTAACACTTCGTCAATCTCTATAACCGCGATTGCTGCGGAGGTAAAAAATCCTGAACGTGTTGCGGGGCTGCATTTTTTTAACCCGGCACCGGTGATGAAGTTGGTGGAGGTGGTCAGTGGGCTGGCAACGGCAGCGGAAGTTGTCGAGCAGTTGTGTGAACTGACATTGAGTTGGGGTAAGCAGCCAGTGCGCTGTCATTCGACCCCCGGATTTATCGTTAACCGTGTTGCGCGTCCTTATTATTCCGAGGCCTGGCGGGCACTGGAAGAGCAGGTTGCTGCACCAGAAGTGATTGACGCTGCACTTCGCGATGGCGCTGGTTTCCCGATGGGGCCGCTGGAATTAACCGATCTGATTGGTCAGGACGTCAATTTTGCTGTCACCTGTTCGGTGTTTAACGCTTTCTGGCAGGAGCGTCGTTTTTTACCTTCGCTGGTGCAACAGGAACTGGTGATTGGTGGACGGTTGGGCAAGAAAAGTGGGCTGGGCGTGTACGACTGGCGCGCGGAACGTGAGGCAGTTGTTGGCCTGGAAGCGGTAAGCGACAGTTTTAGCCCAATGAAAGTAGAAAAGAAAAGTGACGGTGTCACGGAAATTGACGATGTTTTATTGATTGAGACACAAGGCGAGACGGCACAGGCGCTGGCAATACGACTGGCACGCCCGGTGGTAGTGGTCGACAAAATGGCGGGCAAGGTGGTGACCATTGCTGCGGCAGCGGTGAACCCGGACTCAGCGACCCGCAAGGCCATTTATTACCTGCAACAGCAGGGCAAAACAGTGCTGCAAATTGCAGATTACCCAGGAATGCTGATTTGGCGAACGGTAGCAATGATCATCAATGAAGCCCTTGATGCGCTTCAAAAAGGCGTGGCCTCTGAACAGGATATCGATACCGCCATGCGTCTTGGGGTGAATTATCCATATGGCCCACTTGCCTGGGGAGCGCAACTTGGCTGGCAGCGAATATTAAGGCTCCTTGAAAATCTACAGCATCACTATGGCGAAGAACGCTATCGCCCATGTTCATTGCTGCGCCAACGGGCGCTTCTGGAGAGCGGTTATGAGTCATAAGGCCTGGCAAAATGCCCATGCAATGTATGAGAACGATGCCTGCGCCAAAGCGCTTGGCATCGACATTATCTCAATGGATGAAGGCTTTGCTGTAGTGACCATGACCGTCACTGCACAAATGCTTAACGGTCATCAAAGTTGCCACGGCGGGCAGCTATTTTCACTGGCTGATACTGCCTTTGCCTACGCCTGCAATAGCCAGGGGCTGGCAGCCGTCGCTTCTGCCTGCACGATTGATTTTTTACGTCCAGGCTTTGCCGGAGACACCTTAACTGCTACTGCGCAGGTACGTCATCAGGGCAAGCAAACCGGTGTTTACGACATCGAAATTGTTAACCAACAACAAAAAACGGTTGCGCTGTTTCGCGGTAAATCTCACCGCATCGGCGACACCATTACAGGAGAAGCCTGATGCGTGAAGCCTTTATCTGTGACGGAATTCGTACGCCAATTGGTCGCTACGGCGGGGCATTATCAGGTGTTCGGGCTGACGATCTGGCTGCTATCCCTTTGCGGGAGCTGCTGGTGCGAAACCCGCGTCTCGATGCGGAGTGTATCGATGATGTGATCCTCGGCTGTGCTAATCAGGCGGGAGAAGATAACCGTAACGTAGCCCGGATGGCGACTTTACTGGCGGGGCTGCCGCAGAGTGTTTCCGGCACAACCATTAACCGCTTGTGTGGTTCCGGGCTGGACGCACTGGGGTTCGCCGCACGGGCGATTAAAGCGGGCGATGGCGATTTGCTGATCGCCGGTGGCGTGGAGTCAATGTCTCGGGCACCGTTTGTTATGGGCAAGGCAACCAGTGCATTTTCTCGTCAGGCTGAGATGTTTGATACCACTATTGGCTGGCGATTTGTGAACCCGCTCATGGCTCAACAATTTGGAACTGACAGCATGCCGGAAACGGCAGAGAATGTAGCTGAACTGTTAAAAATCTCGCGAGAAGATCAAGATAGTTTTGCGCTACGCAGTCAGCAACGTACGGCAAAAGCGCAATCCTCAGGCATTCTGGCTGAGGAGATTGTTCCGGTTGTGTTGAAAAACAAGAAAGGCGTTGTAACAGAAATACAACATGATGAGCATATGCGCCCGGAAACGACGCTGGAACAGTTACGTGGGTTAAAAGCACCATTTCGTGCCAATGGGGTGATTACCGCAGGCAATGCCTCCGGGGTGAATGACGGAGCCGCTGCGTTGATTATTGCCAGTGAACAGATGGCAGCAGCGCAAGGACTGACGCCGCGAGCGCGTATCGTAGCCATGGCAACCGCCGGGGTGGAACCGCGCCTGATGGGGCTTGGTCCGGTGCCTGCAACTCGCCGGGTGCTGGAACGTGCGGGGCTGAGTATTCACGATATGGACGTGATTGAACTGAACGAAGCGTTCGCGGCCCAGGCATTGGGTGTAATACGCGAATTGGGGCTGCCTGATGATGCCCCACATGTTAACCCCAACGGAGGCGCTATCGCCTTAGGCCATCCGTTGGGAATGAGTGGTGCCCGCCTGGCACTGGCTGCCAGCCATGAGCTGCATCGGCGTAACGGTCGTTACGCATTGTGCACCATGTGCATCGGTGTCGGTCAGGGCATCGCCATGATTCTGGAGCGTGTTTGAGCATATCAACCTGCGAGTACCCTACAATGATAACCAATACAAAGCTTGACCCGATTGAAACCGCGTCTGTTGATGAGTTACAGGCGTTGCAAACACAGCGTCTGAAATGGACGCTCAAACACGCGTATGAAAATGTGCCGATGTATCGGCGCAAATTCGACGCAGCAGGCGTACATCCTGATGATTTCAGGGAACTTTCAGACCTGCGTAAATTTCCCTGTACCACCAAACAGGATCTGCGCGACAACTATCCTTTCGACACCTTTGCCGTGCCGATGGAACAAGTGGTGCGCATTCATGCTTCTTCGGGAACCACAGGTAAACCGACAGTTGTCGGTTATACGCAAAACGATATTGATAACTGGGCCAATATTGTAGCGCGTTCTTTGCGTGCGGCAGGGGGCTCGCCCAAAGACAAAATTCATGTTGCCTATGGTTACGGCCTGTTTACTGGTGGGCTGGGCGCGCACTATGGTGCCGAACGTCTGGGCGCTACGGTGATCCCGATGTCTGGCGGGCAGACGGAAAAACAAGCGCAACTGATCCGCGATTTTCAACCAGATATGATCATGGTTACGCCATCTTATTGCCTTAACCTGATTGAAGAGCTGGAGCGGCAGTTGGGCGGTGATGCCAGCGGTTGCTCGCTGCGGGTTGGCGTGTTTGGTGCTGAGCCGTGGACACAGGCCATGCGTAAAGAGATTGAACGGCGTCTGGGGATCACCGCACTGGATATTTATGGCCTGTCAGAAGTGATGGGGCCGGGGGTGGCGATGGAGTGTCTGGAAACTACCGACGGTCCAACTATTTGGGAAGATCATTTCTATCCTGAAATTGTTAATCCTCATGACGGCACACCGCTTGCCGATGGTGAACATGGCGAACTGTTATTCACCACGCTGACCAAAGAAGCATTGCCGGTCATTCGTTACCGCACGCGTGATTTAACCCGACTGTTACCAGGAACGGCGCGGACTATGCGCCGCATGGATCGCATCAGCGGACGCAGCGATGACATGTTGATTATTCGCGGTGTAAATGTCTTTCCGTCACAACTGGAAGAAGAGATTGTCAAATTCGAACATTTATCGCCGCATTACCAACTGGAGGTGAACCGCCGGGGGCATCTTGATTCACTTTCTGTGAAAGTGGAGTTGAAAGAAAGTAGCCTGACATTGACGCATGAGCAGCGTTGCCAGGTATGCCACCAGCTGCGCCATCGGATTAAGTCGATGGTGGGGATCTCTACCGATGTGATGATCGTTAACTGTGGCAGTATCCCGCGTTCAGAAGGCAAGGCGTGTCGGGTGTTTGATCTGCGCAATATTGTTGGTGCCTGACGTGTCGTCTGGCCCTGGTGAGGTAAAGCGTCAGGGCCAGAAGTCGATACGACCTGTGCTATGATTCATAAATCACAACAATAACAACAGACTGAATCGAATGAGTAAACTTGATACTTTTATCCAACATGCTGTAAACGCTGTTCCGGTCAGTGGCACATCTTTGATCTCCTCTCTGTATGGTGATTCGCTTTCCCATCGTGGTGGTGAAAT
>NZ_CAOLGM010000028.1:0-41117 GCF_948475835.1 uncultured Escherichia sp.
TATTTATCCTGTTCTCCTCTGTCGATGATGGGCCTGTTATGGTGGTAAGCTCCCAGCGCTTACATGATATGTTGAATCCTACAAAAGATACCAATTGGAATTCCACGTATATCTACAAATCCAGACATGAGATGTTGCCTGTTAATCTTACTCAGGAAACACTTTTCAGCTCCAAATCTCATGGTAAATATGCGCTTTTCCCCATTTTTACTGCGAGTTGGCGAGCTCATCGTATAATGAATAAGGGTGTTTAAGTAAAGGAAAACATCACCGTTCCTGGCATCCTGGGCGGTGATGCCCCTATGGTTGCCCTCTCCAGCGCGGGCATCGGCAAAGCGTAAGGTTCAACAGCGTTTTACCACTTCATGCGATTGTTGCGTTTTTGTTGCGTATTAGATCACTTAATTTGCTTTACATCTCCCGTAAACACTTTTCTGCGATACAATGCCTTTACGTTATGTAACGGAGAGTTCGGCATGTCACACCCCGCGTTAACGCAACTGCGTGCGCTGCGCTATTTTAAAGAGATCCCTGCCCTGGAACCGCAACTGCTCGACTGGCTGTTGCTGGAGGATTCCATGACAAAACGTTTTGAACAGCAGGGAAAAACGGTAAGCGTGACGATGATCCGCGAAGGGTTTGTCGAGCAGAATGAAATCCCCGAAGAACTGCCGCTGCTGCCGAAAGAGTCTCGTTACTGGTTACGTGAAATTTTGTTATGTGCCGATGGTGAACCGTGGCTTGCCGGTCGTACCGTCGTTCCTGTGTCAACGTTAAGCGGGCCGGAGCTGGCGTTACAAAAATTGGGTAAAACGCCGTTAGGACGCTATCTGTTCACATCATCGACATTAACCCGGGACTTTATTGAGATAGGCCGTGATGCCGGACTGTGGGGGCGACGTTCCCGCCTGCGATTAAGCGGTAAACCGCTGTTGCTAACAGAACTGTTTTTACCGGCGTCACCGTTGTACTAAGAGGAAAAAAATATGGAGTGGAGTCTGACGCAGAATAAGCTGCTGGCGTTTCATCGCTTAATGCGTACGGATAAGCCAATTGGCGCGTTACTGCTGCTCTGGCCAACATTATGGGCGTTGTGGGTGGCGACACCGGGCGTTCCTCAGCTCTGGATCCTGGCGGTATTTGTCGCGGGTGTCTGGCTGATGCGCGCTGCTGGATGTGTGGTGAATGATTATGCTGACCGAAAGTTTGATGGTCATGTTAAGCGCACGGCGAACCGACCACTTCCCAGCGGCGCGGTAACAGAGAAAGAGGCGCGCGCGCTGTTTGTAGTGCTGGTACTGATTTCGTTTTTACTGGTACTGACGCTGAATACGATGACCATTCTGTTGTCGATTGCCGCTCTGGCGTTGGCGTGGGTGTACCCGTTTATGAAGCGGTATACCCATCTCCCGCAAGTGGTGCTGGGCGCGGCGTTTGGCTGGTCGATTCCAATGGCTTTTGCCGCTGTGAGTGAGTCGGTGCCATTGAGTTGCTGGTTAATGTTCCTCGCCAATATTCTCTGGGCGGTGGCTTACGACACGCAGTATGCGATGGTTGACCGCGATGATGATGTGAAGATTGGCATTAAATCCACGGCAATCCTGTTCGGCCAATACGATAAATTGATTATTGGTATTTTGCAGATTGGCGTACTGGCACTGATGGCGATCATCGGTGAGTTAAATGGCTTAGGCTGGGGATATTACTGGTCAATTGTGGTGGCTGGCGCGCTGTTTGTTTATCAACAAAAACTGATTGCCAACCGCGAGCGTGAAGCCTGCTTTAAAGCATTTATGAATAATAACTATGTTGGTCTGGTACTGTTTTTAGGACTGGCAATGAGTTACTGGCATTTCTGATGATGTAAAAAAGCCGGATGATCATCCGGCTTTCTTCTGGGTTGCCTTATGCGCGGCGCTTCTCAGGCCTACACAACACATCGCAATTTATTGAATTTGCAGATTATGGAAGGCCGGATAAGGCGTTTTCGCCGCATCCGGCAATTCTCTCTGATTACCCTTCGCCCTGCGTCGCACTCTCAATCGTCAAACGCACGTCTGATGTAATCAACTCCGCCAGCAACTGATAAACCTTCATCGTTTCTGCCGGTTCGGCGTCGCCGCTATCGCTGATATACCCTTCATCACGCAGCGTCAGCACCAGAGAACTGAACACCGCCTTGTCGAAGAACTCCGGCGCGTTGATGCCGTGCAGCACGGAGAGACGTTGCGCGACGGTGCGGCTCTCTTTCTCCAGCGTACCGCGGTTGATCGACGGGTTGGCACTCAACAACCAGAAGGTGATGGCATAACGTTGCAGCGTTTCGCGCGCGCCTGCGGCCAGCAGCTGTAGGGTGCGAGAATGCGCCGGGTTGATATGCAACTCATCATCTTGCAGGGTAATCAGCCCCTGACGTTGCATCTCATTTGCCAGCGCATCAATAACGTCCGGCAACTCGTCGCGATCCCAGCGCAGGAACAGCTCCGCTTTCAGCATTGGGTAAAGCACATTGACGTGCTCCATCAATACGTCGCGGGAGATGTGGCGATGCTGGGTGACAATTGCCGCCATCAGCGAAGGCAGCACCAACATATGCGCAATGTTGTTGCGATAGTAGGTCATCAGCACCGCTTGCTCGCGTGGCAGAATGATGATGTCGCCGATAGTGTCTTTCTCGACTTCAAACTTGTTCATTTGCAGCGCGTGATCGATAAGCTCGCTGGCGCTGGCTGAAGGAACGGTAGAGTCCGTGGAGTAAGGTACGTTGCGCATCAGATCCAGGTAGCAGTTGAGTTGCTCGGTTAACTGCTCGCGGGTGAGTGAGCGCTGACGTGATGCCAGAAGCGCAGTACAACACAGGTTCATGGCGTTTGCCGCGCCTGCGTTGTTAATGCGTACCATCAGATCGGCAGCAATATTATTGACCGTCGGCGTTAACCAGGCCGGACGCACCGCTTCGATGGGATCGATAGATTCACGCCAGTCTGGTACGTGCTGGTTAAGGTAGGTCATCAACGGCATTGGTTCACCGAAGTTGACGTAACCCTGACCGAGATTACGCAGCTTGCTTAAACCGCGCAGCATCTGCGGCAGGCTCTCTTTCTCTTTCGTCGCGCCGCGCAGTTCTTTGGCGTAAGTACCCACTTCCATGACGTGCTCATAACCGATATAGATCGGAATCAGCGTAATCGGACGCGTGCCGCCACGCAGCATCGCCTGAATGGTCATCGACAGCGTACCGGTTTTCGGATCCAGCAAACGCCCCGTGCGGGAACGACCGCCTTCCACGAAGTACTCGACGGAATAACCACGGCTGAACAGTTCGCCGAGATACTCACGGAAAACGGTGGAATAAAGTTTATTGCCTTTAAAAGTACGGCGAATAAAGAACGCCCCCAGACGGCGGAAAATCGGCCCGGCCGGCCAGAAGTTCAGGTTGATCCCGGCGGCGATATGCGGCGGCACCAGCCCCTGGTGGTACAGCACGTAAGAAAGTAGCAGGTAGTCCATGTGACTGCGGTGGCAAGGCACATACACCAGCTCATGACCGTCGTGGGCCAGCTGGCGAACGCGCTCGGCGTTATGGACGTTGATGCCCTGATAAAGTCGGTTCCAGGTGAAGCCCAGAATGCGGTCAGTCAGGCGGATCATCTCGTAAGAGAAATTCGCCGCAATCTCTTCCATCAGCGCAATCGCGTTCTGCTGCGCTTTTTCATGGGAGATTTTTTTGCTGCGCGCTTCATCTTCTACCGCTTTGGCAATGGCGCGGGAGGCGAGCAGCTTATTAAACAGATCCTGACGAGCAGGCAGACGTGGGCCCACAGCAGCCAGACGTTGACGGGCAAAGTGCATACGCGCCACGCGCGCCAGTTTCTGTGCGATAGTTTTATCCGTGCCGTGTTCATCCGCCATACGGCGCAGCGAAACTGACGGCGAGAAACGCACAAAACTGTCGCGACCGAGCCACAGTACGGCGAAAAATTTCTGTACGCCGTTAAGCATACGCAGCGGCGGGTTTACTTCGCCTTTTTCACGCCCCGGCGCGCGACCAAACATCACCGATACTGGCACCATCTGCACATCCAGATTTGGGTTGCTACGGTGCAAATCGAGATAGTCGTGGAACAGCTTAATAGACTCTTCTTTCGGCGTGTAATAGGTGAATACACGCGGCCCGCCGTGAATGAACACATAGCGCGGCAGTAGCGTGCCGTCGATTTCCAGCGGCTCTAACGGGTCAGGCAAGTCATGAGCCAGACACTGGGCGCGTAACGTCAGCAAATCTGCTTTCGAGTTGTACGGTAAAACGTACATAATTGGACGAGAAGTATCCAGCCCCAGTTCCGGGGCAGGATCTGCCGGAATAGACTTGCTTTTTACCAGGATGCTTAATGGTAAATTCAGTAATTTGTAGTAAATTCGTGGCCAGCCGGACATAAACGATGTAAAGCCTCTGGTTAATAATGCAAATGCGCGGCAAGGATAGCAGAAAGTCATGGGAAATTCTGTGGTATCCGCTCATGTTTCGCGCGGCGTTACGCAAACCCGAATCATCGGATTTAACGGTACACTGATATTGACGCTCATAATGTAAAAAGGTTCTTTCAATGGCCAATAATACCACTGGATTCACCCGAATTATTAAAGCTGCTGGCTATTCCTGGAAAGGTTTACGCGCTGCATGGATCAACGAAGCGGCATTCCGTCAGGAAGGCGTAGCGGTATTGTTGGCGGTGGTCATCGCCTGCTGGCTGGATGTGGACGCAATTACCCGCGTGCTGCTTATCAGCTCCGTGATGCTGGTGATGATTGTGGAAATCCTCAATAGCGCCATCGAAGCAGTGGTTGACCGAATTGGCTCTGAATACCATGAGCTTTCCGGACGCGCAAAAGATATGGGATCCGCCGCGGTGCTGATTGCCATTATCGTCGCCGTGATTACCTGGTGCATTCTGTTATGGTCGCATTTTGGATAACCCTTCCAGATTTCGATAAATCTCTGGTTTATTGTGCAGTTTATGGTTCCAAAATCGCCTTTTGCTGTATATACTCACAGCATAACTGTATATACACCCAGGGGGCGGAATGAAAGCGTTAACGGCCAGGCAACAAGAGGTGTTTGATCTCATCCGTGATCACATCAGCCAGACAGGTATGCCGCCGACGCGTGCGGAAATCGCGCAGCGTTTGGGGTTCCGTTCCCCAAACGCGGCTGAAGAACATCTGAAGGCGCTGGCACGCAAAGGCGTTATTGAAATTGTTTCCGGCGCATCACGCGGGATTCGTCTGTTGCAGGAAGAGGAAGAAGGGTTGCCGCTGGTAGGTCGTGTGGCTGCCGGTGAACCGCTTCTGGCGCAACAGCATATTGAAGGTCATTATCAGGTCGATCCTTCCTTGTTCAAGCCGAATGCTGATTTCCTGCTGCGCGTCAGCGGGATGTCGATGAAAGATATCGGCATTATGGATGGCGACTTGCTGGCAGTGCATAAAACTCAGGATGTACGTAACGGTCAGGTCGTTGTCGCACGTATTGATGACGAAGTTACCGTTAAGCGCCTGAAAAAACAGGGCAATAAAGTCGAACTGTTGCCAGAAAATAGCGAGTTTAAACCAATTGTCGTTGACCTTCGTCAGCAGAGCTTCACCATTGAAGGGCTGGCGGTTGGGGTTATTCGCAACGGCGACTGGCTGTAACATATCTCTGAGACCGCGATGCCGCCAGGCGTCGCGGTTTGTTTTTCATCTCTCTTCATCAGGCTTGTCTGCATGGCATTCCTCACTTCATCTGATAAAGCACTCTGGCATCTCGCCTTACCCATGATTTTCTCCAATATCACCGTTCCGTTGCTGGGACTGGTCGATACGGCGGTAATTGGTCATCTTGATAGCCCGGTTTATTTGGGCGGCGTGGCGGTTGGTGCAACGGCGACCAGCTTTCTCTTTATGCTGTTGCTGTTTTTACGCATGAGCACCACCGGGCTGACTGCGCAGGCTTATGGTGCCAAAAATCCTCAGGCATTAGCCCGTGCGCTGGTGCAACCGTTGCTGTTGGCGTTGGGGGCTGGGGCGTTAATTGCGCTGCTGCGTACACCGATTATCGATCTGGCGCTGCATATTGTTGGCGGTAGTGAAGCGGTCCTGGAACAGGCGCGGCGCTTTCTTGAAATCCGCTGGTTAAGCGCTCCGGCGTCGCTGGCGAATCTGGTATTACTCGGTTGGTTACTCGGCGTGCAATATGCCCGTGCGCCAGTAATTTTGTTAGTGGTCGGCAATATCCTCAACATTGTGCTGGATGTCTGGCTGGTGATGGGGCTGCATATGAACGTGCAGGGCGCGGCGCTGGCGACGGTTATTGCGGAATATGCAACATTGCTGATTGGTCTGCTAATGGTGCGTAAAATCCTCAAACTACGCGGAATTTCCGGCGAAATGCTGAAAACTGCCTGGCGAGGAAACTTCCGTCGCTTGCTGGCGCTTAACCGCGATATCATGCTGCGTTCGCTGTTGTTGCAACTCTGTTTCGGCGCGATCACCGTACTTGGTGCGCGACTGGGGAGTGACATTATCGCTGTTAACGCGGTTCTGATGACGCTACTCACCTTTACCGCCTATGCGCTTGATGGTTTTGCCTACGCGGTTGAAGCGCACTCCGGTCAGGCATACGGTGCGCGCGACGGTAGCCAGTTGCTGGATGTATGGCGGGCAGCGTGCCGCCAGTCGGGGATTGTAGCGTTACTGTTTTCGGTGGTTTATTTGCTGGCAGGGGAACACATCATTGCGTTGCTGACGTCGTTAACCCAGATTCAGCAGCTGGCTGACCGCTATCTTATCTGGCAGGTGATTTTGCCGTTGGTTGGCGTCTGGTGTTATCTGCTGGACGGCATGTTTATAGGCGCAACGCGTGCCGCCGAAATGCGTAACAGTATGGCGGTGGCCGCCGCAGGTTTTGCGCTGACGCTCCTTACGCTGCCGTGGCTGGGTAATCATGGTTTGTGGCTGGCATTAACCGTCTTTCTGGCGTTGCGCGGGCTTTCTCTGGCGGCTATCTGGCGGCGTCACTGGCGCAACGGTACCTGGTTTGCCGCAACGTGACGGTTAAAAATTCTGAATAAATTATCCTAAGCCAAATTGCTGACTACACTTAATCTCACGTTCAGAAGAAAAGTGAACGTACTCTCATTCACAACCTAACGATGAGGTCTTGATTATGAATAAAGATGAAGCCGGCGGTAACTGGAAACAGTTTAAAGGTAAAGTGAAAGAGCAATGGGGCAAACTGACCGATGATGATATGACGATCATTGAAGGTAAACGTGATCAACTGGTCGGTAAAATCCAGGAACGTTATGGTTATCAGAAAGATCAGGCAGAAAAAGAGGTCGTGGATTGGGAAACCCGCAATGAATATCGCTGGTAATTAATCCCTCCTGCCCGACGTGTACAAGGATGTACGCCCTCTTAACGCGGTTTCTTTTTCACCTGCACAGAGTGATCATGCTGGCACTGTTCAGGATGACGACACGCTTCCACTTCCACGCATGCCGCACAGAGCCCATGTGCTTCAATCACATTATGCCGCAGGGCAAACCCCATTTTTGCCGCCAGCGTATGCATAATGTCTTCCACGCCTTCTGCACACTCTTCTTTCACCGCGCCGCAGCGATCGCAAATAAACATGGCTGACGTATGCGTGGGCTGGTCGAACAGATGACAGAGCACATAACTGTTGGTGGATTCCACCTTATGCACAAAACCTTGCTCAAGCAGAAAATCCAGCGCGCGATAAACCGTTGGCGGCTTGGCTTGCGGTTCAGCTTCGCGCAGCAAATCAAGCAGATCATAAGCGCTGATAGCGCCATCCTGCAGACTCATCAGGCGCAACACTTCCAGGCGCTGTGGGGTCAGGCGCACATTACGCTGCGCGCAGATTTTTTCAGCCTGCGCTAATAACTCCTGCGTTGTGGTCTTTTCCATCGGGCACCTCAAAGTGGGGGTTAAGAATGTCCTTACTTTACCATGTTCCAGGAAAAACACCGAGAACCCTTATTGTTGCCGTAATGTTGATTTTCTGTTTTGTAGGTAAGGTGTTGTGTTGCTTGGTCGTACCATTATCAACACGATAATAATTAATAATTCATTTTTAAATAAATTGCTTCAAGTTAACTCGCTATTTATTTAACTGGGTTTGATCGCATACCTGTAGTTCAGAAATTATGAGCGATTTTTGATAGTGACCAGATGGCAAAACACTTATAAGGAGGACACGGTACGACAAAAAAGGTAGATGAATCATGTTGAAGATAATACCCGGTGCAACTGGATACTTTAATAAAACACTCAATTCAAATCAATTCGATAATAAAGATGCAAACAAAGATAAATTAGATAATATAGATGCAACCAAAGATAAATTAGATAATAGAGGTACAATCAAAGGTAAATTAAATAATATATATGGTAAGTCTATTGATTATTCAGCGCTGCGTCATCGGGATATAATTATTGCAAAAATAGATTTGTTTATTCAAAGAATCACTCATAATTTATGGCATGCACGTAAAAAAAATGTGTTTTTAATTGAGCAAATAACTAATCTCAAAGTGTGGGTCAATAAGTATATTGACGATTGCACTGATGAGGATTTAAACGATCGTGACTTTATTGCATCAGTTGTTGACCGGGCTATTTTTCATTTCGCGATTAATAGTATATGTAATCCTGGGGATAATAAAGATGCGACTCCCATTGAACGATGTACTTTTGATGTAGAAACTAAGAATGGCCTTCCCTCCACTGTTCAGCTATTTTATGAGGAATCTAAGGATAATGAACCTTTAGCGAATATACATTTTCAAGCAATAGGTTCTGGTTTTTTAACGTTTGTTAATGCCTGCCAGGAACATGATGACAACAGCTTAAAATTATTTGCTTCGCTGTTAATTTCACTTTCATATTCTAGTGCCTACACAGATTTATCAGAAACAGTGTATATTAATGAAAATAATGAGAGCTACCTGAAAGCTCAGTTTGAAAAATTATCTCAACGTGATATGAAGAAGTACCTGGGAGAGATGAAGCGTCTGGCTGATGGGGGAGAAATGAATTTTGATGGCTATCTGGATAAGATGTCACATCTGGTGAATGAAGGAACGCTCGATCCTGATATTTTAAGCAAAATGCGAGATGCTGCACCACAATTAATTAGCTTCGCGAAGTCGTTTGACCCAACCTCAAAGGAAGAGATTAAAATACTTACAGACACTTCTAAATTAATTTATGATTTGTTCGGGGTTAAATCGGAGAAATAATATGTGAAGTTCTTCGATAGTATGGAAGGCATTATATAAAAGGACCCAATATTTATTGGGTTCTTTTTTCTCTATCAATGCTATTAGCAGGGAGATATATCACCAGAGTTTAATGTGTGATTTTTTATTTATCGTCGAACCTGGATTGTTTATCATTGGCCTTAACAAAGTTAACGGCTAATAAGATTATTTCCATCACTTCGTGAGAGCTTCATGCCTTGAGAGGATCTCAATTTTCTTTTGCAATGAGACAGGCGCTTCCTGTTGTTATGGTATAGTACCCCGCTATTGAGCCTCCTGAATAGTGATGCTGAATAACATAACCCCATGATATATCGATAAAATAATCTCTACATTTGAAAATGCACGGTAATTCTGAAATGCAAAAAATCAACCAAACCAGCGCAATGCCTGAAAAAACTGACGTTCACTGGAGTGGTCGGTTTAGCGTTGCACCAATGCTCGACTGGACGGACAGACATTGCCGCTATTTCTTGCGTCTGCTTTCCCGCAATACGTTGCTGTATACCGAAATGGTGACCACAGGGGCGATTATTCACGGTAAAGGTGATTACCTGGCGTACAGTGAAGAAGAACATCCGGTAGCGTTGCAACTCGGCGGTAGCGATCCGGCGGCGCTGGCACAGTGTGCGAAGCTGGCAGAAGCGCGTGGATATGATGAGATCAACCTGAATGTCGGCTGCCCGTCTGACCGGGTGCAGAACGGCATGTTTGGTGCGTGTCTGATGGGTAATGCGCAGCTGGTTGCCGACTGCGTGAAAGCGATGCGCGATGTGGTGTCGATTCCAGTGACGGTGAAAACGCGTATTGGCATCGATGACCAGGACAGCTATGAATTTCTCTGCGATTTCATCAACACCGTTTCCGGCAAAGGCGAGTGTGAGATGTTTATCATCCACGCACGTAAAGCCTGGCTTTCGGGGTTAAGCCCGAAAGAAAACCGTGAAATCCCGCCGCTCGATTATCCGCGTGTGTATCAACTGAAGCGTGACTTTCCGCATCTGACAATGTCGATTAACGGTGGTATCAAGTCGCTGGAAGAGGCCAAAGCACACCTGCAACATATGGATGGCGTGATGGTCGGGCGCGAGGCGTATCAGAATCCGGGTATTCTGGCGGCGGTAGACCGGGAGATCTTTGGTTCCTCGGATACCGATGCCGATCCAGTGGCGGTAGTGCGCGCCATGTATCCGTACATTGAGCGTGAACTCAGCCAGGGGACGTATCTCGGCCATATTACCCGGCATATGTTGGGCTTGTTCCAGGGTATTCCTGGCGCGCGGCAGTGGCGGCGTTATTTAAGTGAAAATGCCCATAAAGCGGGTGCAGACATTAATGTGCTGGAACACGCGCTCAAACTGGTGGCGGATAAGCGTTAACTTTTCACCAAAAAGTAGTCAAATTCACCACGCCCTGCGCACCGTCGCGGGGCATTTTGCTGTTAAATCAATAGATTATTTTTGGCATGATTCTTGTAATGCCAGCAAGAGATTTCATATTTGGGAGAGCATCATGCTGGAACTACTTTTTGTGTTTGGCTTTTTTGTCATGCTGATGGTCACCGGCGTTTCGTTGCTGGGCATTATCGCCGCGCTGGTTGTGGCGACGGCCATTATGTTCCTCGGCGGTATGCTGGCATTGATGATTAAGTTGCTGCCGTGGTTACTACTGGCGATTGCGGTGGTGTGGGTTATTAAGGCGATTAAAGCACCAAAAGTGCCGAAATATCAGCGTTATGACCGCTGGCGTTACTAAGGGATTGTGCGGATGATCACAACCTAAGGTTTTATCCTTAGAACAAAATAGGAATTGATAATCAAATCTGTCACTATTGCGCCTCTAACAGATTCATCGTGCTGTACCCTACATACAGCCGAACTATAAAAAGAAAGGGCTTCCCAGGTGGAAGCCCTATTTCTTTTATGGAATCAGCAGGCTGGAACCTTGCGTCGCCCGGCTTTCCAGAATCTCATGCGCACGCTGCGCATCCTTCAGCGGATATTTCTGCTGCTCGGCGACATCGACCTTAATCACACCGCTGGCAATCAAAGAGAACAGTTCATTACTGGCCTCGGTTAATTCCTCCCGCGTGGTGATATAGCCTTGCAGGGAAGGGCGTGTCACATACAACGAGCCTTTTTGATTGAGAATGCCTAAGTTCACACCGGTAACCGCACCTGATGAGTTGCCAAAACTGACCATTAAGCCGCGGCGTTGCAGGCAATCCAGCGACCGTTCCCAGGTGTCTCTGCCCACGGAATCGTACACTACGCGCACTTTCTTACCGCCGGTGATCTCTTTCAATCGCTCGACCAGATTCTCTTCACGATAGTTAATAACCTGCCACGCGCCGGCTTTTAGCGCGCTCTGCGCTTTTTGCGCGGTTCCTACGGTGCCGATAAGTTTCGCGCCCAGGGCTTTTGCCCACTGGCAGGCAATTAAGCCAACGCCGCCAGCCGCTGCGTGGAACAGGAACTGTTCATCGGGTTTAATTTCATAGGTTTTGCGCAGCAGATAATAAACCGTTAAGCCTTTCAGGAAAGATGCTGCAGCTTGCTCAAAAGAAATTGCCGCAGGCAGAATCGCCGCTTTATCCGCATTAATGTTATGCACAGAGCTGTAAGCGCCTAACGCCGACTGCGCATAGACAACACGATCGCCTGCCTTAATATGCTTTACACCACTGCCGACTTTACTCACGATGCCTGCCGCTTCGGTACCTAATCCGCTGGGTAGTGATGGCGGCGGGTAAAGGCCGCTGCGGATATACGTGTCGATAAAATTGATGCCGATGGCTTTATTTTCGACCTGGATTTCATTCTCTGCCGGATCGGCAGGAGTGAACTCTACGGCTTGAAGTACTTCCGGGCCACCGTGCTTGTGAAATTCAATTCGTGTTGCCATGTGTCCTCCAGAACGTATCGTCAGGGTCTGCTTCATATGGTAAAGTTTCGACCCATTCTTTATCTCGGTAACTCCATTCACTATGGCAGGAAATAAACCCTTCAACAAACAGCAGGCTGAACCCCGCGAACGCGATCCACAAGTTGCCGGGCTGAAAGTGCCTCCGCACTCGATCGAAGCGGAGCAGTCGGTGTTGGGCGGTTTAATGCTGGATAACGAACGCTGGGACGATGTAGCCGAGCGTGTGGTGGCAGACGATTTTTACACCCGCCCACACCGCCATATCTTTACTGAAATGGCGCGTTTGCAGGAAAGCGGTAGTCCTATCGATCTGATTACCCTTGCGGAATCGCTGGAACGCCAGGGGCAACTCGATAGCGTCGGTGGTTTTGCTTATCTGGCAGAGCTGTCAAAAAATACGCCAAGTGCGGCGAACATCAGTGCCTATGCGGACATCGTGCGTGAACGTGCCGTTGTCCGTGAGATGATTTCGGTTGCGAATGAGATTGCTGAAGCCGGTTTTGATCCGCAGGGGCGCACCAGCGAAGATCTGCTGGACCTTGCTGAATCCCGCGTCTTTAAAATTGCTGAAAGTCGTGCAAACAAAGACGAAGGGCCGAAGAACATCGCCGATGTGCTCGACGCAACCGTGGCGCGTATTGAGCAGTTGTTTCAGCAGCCACACGATGGCGTTACCGGAGTAAACACCGGTTATGACGATCTCAACAAAAAAACCGCTGGCTTGCAGCCGTCGGATTTGATCATCGTCGCCGCGCGTCCGTCGATGGGTAAAACAACATTTGCGATGAACCTCGTCGAAAACGCGGCGATGTTGCAGGATAAACCAGTACTTATCTTCTCGCTGGAGATGCCTTCAGAACAGATTATGATGCGTTCTCTGGCGTCGCTGTCGCGCGTTGACCAGACTAAAATCCGTACCGGGCAGCTCGATGATGAAGACTGGGCGCGCATTTCCGGCACCATGGGTATTTTGCTCGAAAAACGCAATATCTATATCGATGACTCCTCCGGCCTGACGCCAACGGAAGTGCGTTCCCGCGCACGCCGTATTGCCCGTGAACACGGCGGCATCGGGCTTATCATGATCGACTACCTGCAACTGATGCGCGTACCGGCGCTTTCCGATAACCGTACGCTGGAAATTGCAGAAATCTCTCGCTCGCTGAAAGCACTGGCGAAAGAACTGAACGTGCCGGTGGTGGCGCTGTCCCAGTTGAACCGTTCTCTGGAACAACGTGCCGACAAACGCCCGGTCAACTCCGACCTGCGTGAATCTGGCTCTATCGAGCAGGATGCGGACTTGATCATGTTTATCTATCGTGATGAGGTGTATCACGAAAACAGTGATTTAAAAGGCATCGCGGAAATTATTATCGGTAAACAACGTAACGGCCCAATCGGGACGGTACGCCTGACCTTTAACGGTCAATGGTCGCGCTTCGACAACTATGCGGGGCCGCAGTACGACGACGAATAATAATTATTTTATGAATTAGGTAATTAAAGCAAACACTTATCAAGGAACACAAATGCAAGCGGCAACTGTTGTGATTAACCGCCGCGCTCTGCGACACAACCTGCAACGTCTTCGTGAACTGGCCCCTGCCAGTAAAATGGTTGCGGTGGTGAAAGCGAACGCTTATGGTCACGGTCTTCTTGAGACCGCGCGAACGCTCCCCGATGCTGACGCCTTTGGCGTAGCCCGTCTCGAAGAAGCTCTGCGACTGCGTGCGGGGGGAATCACCAAACCTGTACTGTTACTCGAAGGCTTTTTTGATGCCAGAGATCTGCCGACGATTTCTGCGCAACATTTTCATACCGCCGTGCATAACGAAGAACAGCTGGCTGCGCTGGAAGAGGCTAGCCTGGACGAGCCGGTTACCGTCTGGATGAAACTCGATACCGGTATGCACCGTCTGGGCGTAAGGCCGGAACAGGCTGAGGCGTTTTATCATCGCCTGACCCAGTGCAAAAACGTTCGTCAGCCGGTGAATATCGTCAGCCATTTTGCGCGCGCGGATGAACCAAAATGTGGCGCAACCGAGAAACAACTCGCTATCTTTAATACCTTTTGCGAAGGCAAACCTGGTCAACGTTCCATTGCCGCATCGGGTGGCATTCTGCTGTGGCCACAGTCGCATTTTGACTGGGTGCGCCCGGGCATCATTCTTTATGGCGTCTCGCCGCTGGAAGATCGCTCCACCGGTGCCGATTTTGGCTGTCAGCCAGTGATGTCACTAACCTCCAGCCTGATTGCCGTGCGTGAGCATAAAGCCGGAGAACCTGTTGGTTATGGTGGAACCTGGGTAAGCGAACGTGATACCCGTCTTGGCGTAGTCGCGATGGGCTATGGCGATGGTTATCCGCGCGCCGCGCCGTCCGGTACGCCAGTGCTGGTGAACGGTCGCGAAGTACCGATTGTCGGGCGCGTGGCGATGGATATGATCTGCGTAGACTTAGGTCCACAAGCGCAGGACAAAGCCGGGGATCCGGTCATTTTATGGGGCGAAGGTTTGCCCGTAGAACGTATCGCTGAAATGACAAAAGTGAGCGCTTACGAACTTATCACTCGCCTGACTTCAAGGGTCGCGATGAAATACGTGGATTAATCGTTCTGTAATATTTGATTGTCTGTGCCGGATGCGGCGTGAATGCCTTATCCGGCCAATAAAATCCTAAAAATTCAATAAGTTGATGTTCTTTCATGCTCTTATAAAGGTCGTGCCTCTGGCGGATGTACGTTTGTCATGAGTCTCACTCTGTTGCTAATTGCCGTTCGCTCCTGAACATCCACTCGATCTTCGCCTTCTTCCGGTTTATTGTGTTTTAACCACCTGCCCGTAAACCTGGAGAACCATCGCGTGTTTCAAAAAGTTGACGCCTACGCTGGCGACCCGATTCTTACGCTTATGGAGCGTTTTAAAGAAGACCCTCGCAGCGACAAAGTGAATTTAAGTATCGGTCTGTACTACAACGAAGACGGAATTATTCCACAACTGAAAGCCGTGGCGGAGGCGGAAGCGCGCCTGAATGCGCAGCCTCATGGCGCTTCGCTTTATTTACCGATGGAAGGGCTTAACAGCTATCGCCATGCCATTGCGCCGCTGCTGTTTGGTGCGGACCATCCGGTACTGAAACAACAGCGCGTAGCAACCATTCAAACCCTTGGCGGCTCCGGGGCATTGAAAGTGGGCGCGGATTTCCTGAAACGCTACTTCCCGGAATCAGGCGTCTGGGTCAGCGATCCTACCTGGGAAAACCACGTAGCAATATTCGCCGGGGCTGGATTCGAAGTGAGTACTTACCCCTGGTATGACGAAGCGACTAACGGCGTGCGCTTTAATGACCTGTTGGCGACGCTGAAAACATTACCTGCCCGCAGTATTGTGTTGCTGCATCCATGTTGCCACAACCCAACGGGTGCCGATCTCACTAATGACCAGTGGGATGCGGTGATTGAAATTCTCAAAGCCCGCGAGCTTATTCCATTCCTCGATATTGCCTATCAAGGATTTGGTGCCGGTATGGAAGAGGATGCCTACGCTATTCGCGCCATTGCCAGCGCTGGATTACCCGCTCTGGTGAGCAATTCGTTCTCGAAAATTTTCTCCCTTTACGGCGAGCGCGTCGGCGGACTTTCTGTTATGTGTGAAGATGCCGAAGCCGCTGGCCGCGTACTGGGGCAATTGAAAGCAACAGTTCGCCGCAACTACTCCAGCCCGCCGAATTTTGGTGCGCAGGTGGTGGCTGCAGTGCTGAATGACGAGGCATTGAAAGCCAGCTGGCTGGCGGAAGTAGAAGAGATGCGTACTCGCATTCTGGCAATGCGTCAGGAACTGGTGAAGGTATTAAGCACAGAGATGCCAGAACGCAATTTCGATTATCTGCTTAATCAGCGCGGCATGTTCAGTTATACCGGTTTAAGTGCCGCTCAGGTTGACCGACTACGTGAAGAATTTGGTGTCTATCTCATCGCCAGCGGTCGCATGTGTGTCGCCGGGTTAAATACGGCAAATGTACAACGTGTGGCAAAGGCGTTTGCTGCGGTGATGTAATGCAGGAAAGCAGGCTGGAGCTACCCAGCCTGCAGTGAAATTAAACTGTCGTCGCTTTCACTCTTTCTTTATAGATGATTTTTTTGATGCCATCGTTCTACGTGAGAGATAATAAACGTTGTTAGTTCTTTTATTGTTAAGCTTATCCCAATTATCTGGAATTCCTTATCCTGTTTTTTTGGGTGGAGTAATAATTTCTGCACATCTAACCATTATTAAATTTAATAATAAGTATCGGGTTTGTTACGATAGAATATTTCTATATCCTCAAGAATATGCTTTGCCTTATTGCCTGTGACTTTCTGAGATTCAATTATAGTATCGTTAAATTCTAATGTTAAAGAGACTCTTTTTTCCGCTTTGTGTAAGTTTAACCTTATATTGATTACCAATATCAAATAAAAAGGTCCTGTAATGAGAATAATCACCTTTAACCTCCTCGGCAAAACAGCAAAGCGTGCAAATATACATAAAGTCTTTCTTACCCCTGATTTTGTTAACTAAATCAATAAATGCGTGAAAAACTTTACTTGCAATAGAACTTGATACTTCTTCTCCAGGTCTACAAAAATCTTTTGCAATTTTTAACTGTGTTTCTATGTATAAAAAGAAATCTTTGGCATAAGAGATATCTTTATTATTTAGTGCATCTAGCTCAACAGGTAAAGATGTCGTTTTGTTGCTATTCACATATGATATATTCATATCATCATCTCCATCGCGAGTAATAAAATTAGTCACCATTGTAGGGTAGGGGGGCTGGTCAATCAGAAATCATCTTTATAAACTTCGATTGTTTTTGTAATGCTGTATCATTAAGTTCATTAAATCGTACAGCAGATAAATGTTCTATCAAATTTCGCTCATTTGCCGAGGATTCATCATAATAAACGTAAAATTAATGTATCCTTACATCGAGTAATAAACATTTTTTATACAAAAAAAGACAGGAACGTATTTACTGGGTTAAATATAATCATCCTGCTTTTCATCACAAAAACCGCAGATAATCCTTCCTTTCCCCGGCAGCTGGCGTTATGGTCAGATGGTTTTTGCAACAAATCTCACAATAAAAAGTTTCAACATACTGACTATTTAGGGAAAAATATGCGCAAGATCACACAGGCAATCAGTGCCGTTTGCTTATTGTTCGCTCTAAACAGTTCCGCTGTTGCCCTGGCCTCATCTCCTTCACCGCTTAACCCAGGTACTAACGTTGCCAGGCTTGCTGAACAGGCACCCATTCATTGGGTTTCGGTCGCACAAATTGAAAATAGCCTCGCAGGGCGTCCGCCAATGGCGGTGGGGTTTGATATCGATGACACGGTACTTTTTTCCAGTCCGGGCTTCTGGCGCGGCAAAAAAAACTTCTCGCCAGAAAGCGAAGATTATCTGAAAAATCCTGTGTTCTGGGAAAAAATGAACAATGGCTGGGATGAATTCAGCATTCCAAAAGAGGTCGCCCGCCAGCTGATTGATATGCATGTACGCCGCGGTGACGCGATCTTCTTTGTGACTGGTCGTAGTCCGACGAAAACAGAAACGGTTTCAAAAACGCTGGCGGATAATTTTCATATTCCTGCCACCAACATGAATCCGGTGATCTTTGCGGGCGATAAACCAGGGCAAAATACAAAATCGCAATGGCTGCAGGATAAAAATATCCGAATTTTTTATGGCGATTCTGATAATGATATTACCGCCGCACGCGATGTCGGCGCTCGTGGTATCCGCATTCTGCGCGCCTCCAACTCTACCTACAAACCCTTGCCACAAGCGGGTGCGTTTGGTGAAGAGGTGATCGTCAATTCAGAATACTGACAGAGCGGGAGAGCGTGACACTCTCCCGAATGCTGTTTTTTTAATCACACCTTTATCCTTTCGCTGTCTTGCTGCAAACTGATTAAGAGAGTTTTATCAAGGAGCAGCACATGTGGTATCAAAAGACGCTCACGCTTAGCGCCAAATCTCGTGGGTTTCATCTGGTAACGGATGAAATTCTGAATCAGCTGGCTAATATGCCGCGCGTTAACATCGGCTTACTGCATCTGTTGCTGCAACATACCTCCGCCTCTCTGACACTTAATGAGAACTGCGATCCCACCGTACGCCACGACATGGAGCGTTTTTTCCTCCGCACCGTTCCCGACAACGGAAATTATGAGCATGACTATGAGGGAGCAGACGATATGCCTTCTCATATCAAATCCTCAATGCTGGGAACATCGCTTGTATTGCCGTTACATAAAGGGCGTATTCAGACCGGCACCTGGCAAGGCATCTGGCTGGGGGAACATCGCATCCACGGCGGATCGCGTCGCATCATCGCGACACTACAAGGGGAGTAAAAAATGACCATTTCGGAGTTGCTACAATATTGCATGGCAAAACCAGGCGCAGAACAGAGCGTGCATAACGACTGGAAAGCGACGCAGATCAAAGTGGAAGATGTACTGTTTGCGATGGTGAAAGAAGTAGAAAATCGCCCAGCTGTTTCGCTGAAAACCAGCCCGGAGCTGGCGGAGCTGCTACGTCAGCAGCACAGCGATGTGCGTCCTAGCCGCCATCTGAATAAAGCGCACTGGAGCACCGTGTATCTCGACGGTTCGCTGCCGGATTCGCAAATCTATTATCTGGTGGATGCGTCTTATCAGCAGGCAGTGAATTTACTACCGGAAGAAAAGCGTAAATTGCTGGTACAACTCTGAAAGGAAAAGGCCGCTCAGAAAGCGGCCTTAACGATTACAGCATCGGCTTGAGGAAGCGTGCCGTATGCGAAGCTTCGCACTCCGCGACGGTTTCTGGCGTACCGGAGACGAGGATTTCGCCGCCGCCACTGCCGCCTTCTGGTCCCAGGTCGACAATCCAGTCAGCGGTTTTGATCACGTCGAGATTGTGCTCAATCACCACAATGGTATTGCCCTGATCGCGCAGTTTATGCAGCACGTCGAGGAGTTGCTGAATATCGGCGAAGTGCAGACCGGTGGTCGGCTCGTCGAGAATATACAGCGTCTGCCCGGTGCCGCGTTTTGACAGCTCACGCGCCAGCTTCACGCGCTGGGCTTCACCACCAGAAAGTGTGGTTGCGGACTGCCCCAGGCGAATGTACGTCAGACCAACGTCCATCAACGTTTGCAGCTTACGCGCCAGAGCTGGCACCGCATCAAAGAACTCACGCGCCTCTTCGATGGTCATATCCAGCACTTCGTGGATGGTTTTGCCTTTGTACTTAATTTCCAGCGTTTCACGGTTATAGCGTTTACCTTTGCACTGATCGCACGGCACGTAGATATCCGGCAGGAAGTGCATCTCCACTTTGATCACACCGTCGCCCTGACAGGCTTCGCAGCGCCCGCCACGGACGTTAAAGCTGAAACGTCCTGGCGTATAACCACGCGCACGGGATTCCGGTACGCCCGCAAACAGTTCGCGCACAGGTGTAAACACGCCGGTATAGGTCGCCGGGTTAGAACGTGGAGTACGACCAATTGGGCTTTGGTCGATATCGATCACTTTATCGAAATGCTCCAGCCCCTGAATATCGCGATACGGTGCCGGTTCGGCGATGGTCGCACCATTCAACTGGCGTTGGGCAATCGGGAACAGTGTGTCGTTAATCAGCGTCGATTTACCGGAACCTGAAACCCCTGTGATGCAGGTAAACAGACCGACTGGCAGCGTGAGCGTCACGTCCTTCAGGTTGTTGCCGCGTGCACCTGTCAGCTTCAGCACTTTTTCTGGATTCGCCGGAACGCGTTTCTTCGGCACTTCAATCTTGCGTTTACCGCTCATGTACTGCCCGGTCAACGATTCAGGCACTGCCATAATCGCTTCCAGCGGACCTTCTGCGACCACTTCACCGCCGTGAACACCCGCACCAGGACCGATATCGATCACATGGTCAGCGGCGCGAATTGCGTCTTCGTCATGCTCCACCACAATCACGGTATTACCGAGATCGCGCAGATGGATAAGCGTACCCAACAGGCGCTCGTTATCGCGCTGGTGCAGGCCGATAGACGGCTCGTCCAGTACATACATAACGCCAACCAGGCCCGCACCAATCTGGCTCGCCAGACGGATACGCTGGGCTTCACCGCCGGAAAGTGTTTCTGCCGAGCGGGAAAGTGTCAGGTAATTCAGGCCGACGTTAACGAGGAATTTCAGACGATCGCCGATCTCTTTAAGGATTTTTTCTGCAATCTTCGCCCGTTGACCAGCGTGTTTGAGATTGTTGAAGAATTCCATCGCATGACCGATGCTCATGTCGGAGATAGCAGGCAGCGGCGTATTCTCGACATAAACGTGGCGCGCTTCCCGACGCAGACGCGTCCCTTCGCAGCTGGCGCATGGGCGATTGCTGATAAACTTGGCTAATTCTTCACGTACCGCACTGGATTCTGTCTCTTTATAACGGCGCTCCATATTGTGCAGCACGCCTTCGAACGGATGACGACGGATGGAGGTATCGCCACGATCGTTCATGTATTTGAATTCAATGTTTTCTTTGCCAGAACCGTACAACACCACTTTATGCACGTTCGCGCTCAGGCTGCCCCACGGCGCTTCGACGTCGAACTTATAGTGATCTGCCAGCGATTTCAGCATCTGGAAATAATAGAAGTTGCGGCGATCCCAGCCACGGATCGCACCGCCAGCCAGTGACAGCTCGGGGTTTTGGATCACGCGGTCAGGATCGAAATATTGCTGTACGCCAAGGCCGTCACAGGTCGGGCAGGCACCTGCCGGGTTGTTAAACGAAAACAGTCGCGGCTCCAGTTCACGCATACTGTAGCCGCAAATTGGGCAGGCGAAGTTGGCGGAGAACAGCAGCTCTTCCGCTTTCGGGTCGTCCATATCCGCCACTACCGCTGTACCACCGGAAAGCTCCAGCGCGGTTTCAAACGACTCCGCAAGACGTTGGGTAAGATCGTCACGCACCTTGAAGCGATCAACCACCACTTCAATAGTGTGTTTCTTTTGCAGTTCCAGTTTCGGCGGATCGGAAAGATCGCAGACTTCGCCATCAATACGAGCACGGATGTAACCCTGGCTTGCCAGGTTCTCCAGCGTTTTGGTGTGTTCGCCTTTGCGCTCTTTAATGATTGGCGCGAGCAGCATCAGACGCTTGCCTTCCGGCTGCGACAGCACGTTATCCACCATCTGGCTGACGGTTTGCGCCGCCAGCGGGACGTCGTGGTCCGGACAGCGCGGTTCGCCGACGCGGGCGAACAACAAACGCAAATAGTCGTGGATTTCGGTGATTGTCCCCACCGTAGAACGCGGGTTATGAGACGTCGATTTCTGCTCAATTGAGATGGCAGGAGAAAGCCCCTCAATATGATCGACGTCCGGCTTTTCCATCAGTGACAGAAACTGCCGCGCGTAGGCGGAAAGGGATTCAACGTAACGGCGCTGCCCTTCGGCATATAAGGTGTCGAAAGCGAGCGAGGATTTGCCAGAACCCGAAAGCCCGGTCACGACAATGAGCTTGTCGCGGGGGATAACGAGGTTGATGTTTTTGAGATTATGGGTGCGGGCGCCCCGAACTTCGATCTTATCCATTCACCTTTCCCGGATTAAACGCTTTTTTGCCCGGTGGCATGGTGCTACCGGCGATCACAAACGGTTAATTATGACACAAATTGACCTGAATGAATATACAGTATTGGAATGCATTACCCGGAGTGTTGTGTAACAATGTCTGGCCAGGTTTGTTTCCCGGAACCGAGGTCACAACATAGTAAAAGCGCTATTGGTAATGGTACAATCGCGCGTTTACACTTATTCAGAACGATTTTTTTCAGGAGACACGAACATGGCCAGCAGAGGCGTAAACAAGGTTATTCTCGTTGGTAATCTGGGTCAGGACCCGGAAGTACGCTACATGCCAAATGGTGGCGCAGTTGCCAACATTACGCTGGCTACTTCCGAATCCTGGCGTGATAAAGCGACCGGCGAGATGAAAGAACAGACTGAATGGCACCGCGTTGTGCTGTTCGGCAAACTGGCAGAAGTGGCGAGCGAATATCTGCGTAAAGGTTCTCAGGTTTATATCGAAGGTCAGCTGCGTACCCGTAAATGGACCGATCAATCCGGTCAGGATCGCTACACCACAGAAGTCGTGGTGAACGTTGGCGGCACCATGCAGATGCTGGGTGGTCGTCAGGGTGGTGGCGCTCCGGCAGGTGGCAATATCGGTGGTGGTCAGCCGCAGGGCGGTTGGGGTCAGCCACAGCAGCCGCAGGGTGGCAATCAGTTCAGCGGCGGCGCGCAGTCTCGCCCGCAGCAGTCCGCTCCGGCAGCGCCGTCTAACGAGCCGCCGATGGACTTTGATGATGACATTCCGTTCTGATTTGTCATTAAAACAATAGGTTATATTGTTTTAAGGTGGATGATTAAAGCATCTGCCAGCCATAAAAAAGAAGCCTCCGTTATGGAGGCTTCTACGTATCAGGTCAAAATCATTGGCCATTGTGGCGGTGTCTGATTCATCTCTTCTATCATCACCGACTCGATGTTGTGCCAGATAGCGGTGATGTCCGCCATTGTGATGCCAAGCAACCCCATTGCGAACCAACAGGCGGAAACAACGCCCAGACCGCTGCTGATCACCGCAAGCCCGACATAATCAGACCGACGAAAACGGATGTTGAGTGTGCTGGCCAGAAACATCATTACGGCACTAAGAAGTTGCCAGCGAAGAAGAACCACGCCAGTGGTGAGGGTAGCCATCAAACAATTCCTCTGAAAAGAGCCGATGCCCTGGACAGCGCGGCGTTGTTCACGGGAGGCGTGGTACACTCTGGCTATCGCGGGGCTTGCAGAACACAAAAATGAAACACTCTGTTTGTTTCATTAATTTTGTGAACTATATCACAATTGATTGTTTGTTAGCCATATTAGGCCGTGACTTTTATTGCTGTACAGATTATGTGGTTTTTCAGTGGCATTAAGGGCATATCTTCCCGCCGCCTCTGCATTCCTGTAGGAAATTAATTTTGAATATCAATGAATTATTTTCATCCAGGTGACGATTAGAAAGGTATCAATTTCAAATCAGGCAAAAGTGCTATTTATACCGTAAGATTTATCTAAAGACGTCGGTACCCAGGGTTTTCACCTTGCAATGGCCGGGTATAAACAGGCAGGAAATTGATAGCAATGAGTCATCGTGCACGACACCAATTACTGGCGTTGCCGGGCATTATCTTTTTAGTTCTCTTTCCCATCATTCTTTCGCTATGGATTGCCTTCCTTTGGGCAAAATCAGAAGTGAATAATCAGCTCCGAACCTTTGCTCAACTGGCACTGGATAAATCCGAGCTGGTCATTCGCCAGGCAGATTTAGTGAGCGATGCAGCTGAACGCTATCAGGGGCAAGTTTGCACTCCAGCCCATCAAAAGCGAATGTTGAATATTATTCGTGGCTATCTTTATATTAATGAATTGATCTATGCCCGTGATAACCATTTTTTATGCTCATCGCTGATAGCGCCTGTAAACGGCTATACGATTGCACCGGCCGATTATAAGCGTGAACCTAACGTTTCTATCTATTATTACCGCGATACGCCTTTTTTCTCTGGCTATAAAATGACCTATATGCAGCGGGGAAATTATGTGGCGGTTATCAACCCTCTCTTCTGGAGTGAAGTGATGTCTGATGATCCGACATTGCAATGGGGTGTGTATGATACGGTGACGAAAACCTTTTTCTCGTTAAGCAAAGAGGCCTCGGCAGCAACGTTTTCTCCGCTGATTCATTTGAAGGATTTAACCGTACAAAGAAATGGCTATTTATATGCGACAGTTTATTCGACAAAACGCCCAATTGCAGCCATTGTTGCGACTTCATATCAACGTCTTATAACCCATTTTTATAATCATCTTATTTTTGCGTTGCCCGCCGGTATTTTGGGGAGTCTTGTTCTGCTATTACTCTGGCTACGTATTCGACAAAACTATTTATCTCCCAAACGTAAATTGCAACGCGCCCTCGAAAAACATCAACTTTGTCTTTATTACCAGCCAATAATCGATATCAAAACAGAAAAATGTATCGGCGCTGAAGCGTTGTTACGTTGGCTTGGTGAGCAGGGGCAAATAATGAATCCGGCAGAGTTTATTCCGCTGGCAGAAAAGGAGGGGATGATAGAACAGATAACTGATTATGTTATTGATAATGTCTTCCGCGATCTGGGCGATTACCTGGCAACACATGCAGATCGCTATGTTTCTATTAACCTGTCGGCCTCCGATTTTCATACGTCACGGTTGATAGCGCGAATCAATCAGAAAACAGAGCAATACGCGGTGCGTCCGCAGCAAATTAAATTTGAAGTGACTGAACATGCATTTCTTGATGTTGACAAAATGACGCCGATTATTCTGGCTTTCCGCCAGGCAGGTTACGAAGTGGCAATTGATGATTTTGGTATTGGCTACTCTAACTTGCATAACCTTAAATCATTGAATGTCGATATTTTGAAAATCGACAAATCGTTTGTTGAAACGCTGACCACCCACAAAACCAGTCATTTGATTGCGGAACACATCATCGAGCTGGCGCACAGCCTGGGGTTAAAAACGATCGCTGAAGGCGTCGAAACTGAGGAGCAGGTTAACTGGCTGCGCAAACGCGGCGTGCGCTATTGCCAGGGATGGTTCTTTGCGAAGGCGATGCCGCCGCAGGTGTTTATGCAATGGATGGAGCAATTACCCGCGCGGGAGTTAACGCGCGGGCAATAAAATTACAGGCGGTGGCGATAATCGCTGGGAGTGCGATCAAACTGCCGACGGAAAACGCGGGAGAAGGTCTGCTGCGAGACATAACCCAGGTCCATTGCGATATCAAAAATCGGACGCTCGGTGGTGCGCAACTCAACGGCGGCCAGTAACAGGCGACGTTGGCGAATGTAATCGCCAAGCGTCTGATGCGTCACCGTGCGGAACATTCGTTGCAAGTACCACTTTGAATAGCCTGATTTTTTTGCGACTACATCAATGTTAAGCGGCTGGTCAATATGCTCGTCAATCCATGCGATAAGATCCTGAATAATTTTCTGATGGGACATAAATCTGCCTCTTTTCAGTGTTCAGTTCGTTAATTCATCTGTTGGGGAGTATAATTCCTCAAGTTAACTTGAGGTAAAGCGATTTATGGAAAAGAAATTACCCCGCATTAAAGCGCTGCTAACCCCCGGCGAAGTGGCGAAACGCAGCGGTGTGGCGGTATCGGCGCTGCATTTCTATGAAAGTAAAGGGTTGATTACCAGTATCCGTAACAGCGGCAATCAGCGGCGATATAAACGTGATGTGTTGCGATATGTTGCAATTATCAAAATTGCTCAGCGTATTGGCATTCCGCTGGCGACCATTGGTGAAGCGTTTGGCGTGTTGCCCGAAGGGCATACGTTAAGTGCGAAAGAGTGGAAACAGCTTTCGTCCCAATGGCGAGAAGAGTTGGATCGGCGCATTCATACCTTAGTAGCGCTGCGTGACGAACTGGACGGATGTATTGGTTGTGGCTGCCTTTCGCGCAGTGATTGCCCGTTGCGTAACCCGGGCGACCGCTTAGGAGAAGAAGGTACCGGCGCACGCTTGCTGGAAGATGAACAAAACTAAAGCGCCACAAGGGCGCTTTAGTTTGTTTTCCGGTCTTTGTCTTTCTCTCTATCCCGCTGGTACACAGGAGGGTTTCCCCCGACGTCAACACACCTCATTCGAGCACGTGGTGGAGGTTCCGGTTGGTGTTGATGCTTTAATTGTATGTCACCGACGTTTCTTCGCCAGTGTAAAAGTATACTTTTTAACCGCAATATTTTTGTCATCTCAGACGATTTTTTATCGCAATCCTGAACGGTATACGGCTCGATAACGCTGCAATCTTGCGCACCGACGATAACGTTTGCGCATCAATTGCCTGGTTTTTCATCGTCAAGACAATAAAAGAGAAAAAAGCAGCAAACTTCGGTTGAAAAAGCCGCTATGATCGCCGGATAATCGTTTGCTTTTTTTACCACCCGTTTTGTATGCGCGGAGCTAAACGTTTGCTTTTTTGCGACGCAGCAAATTGTCGCAAACCTGGAGCAGGAAGATAACGTTTCGCTGGCAGGGGATTGTCCGCCACGCATCTTGACGAAAATTAAACTCTCAGGGGATGTTTTCTTATGTCTACGCCATCAGCGCGTACCGGCGGTTCACTCGACGCCTGGTTTAAAATTTCACAACGTGGAAGCACTGTCCGTCAGGAAGTGGTTGCCGGGTTAACAACGTTTCTGGCGATGGTCTACTCGGTCATCGTCGTTCCAGGTATGTTGGGTAAAGCAGGCTTCCCGCCTGCGGCAGTTTTCGTTGCAACCTGTCTGGTTGCCGGACTCGGTTCTATCGTGATGGGTCTGTGGGCTAATCTGCCGTTGGCGATTGGTTGCGCCATCTCCCTGACGGCATTTACCGCATTCAGCCTGGTGCTGGGGCAACATATTAGCGTACCTGTCGCGCTGGGTGCCGTGTTCCTGATGGGTGTGCTGTTTACGGTAATTTCTGCCACGGGTATCCGTAGCTGGATTTTGCGCAACTTGCCTCACGGTGTGGCGCACGGCACGGGGATCGGTATCGGTCTGTTCCTGCTGCTCATTGCCGCTAATGGTGTCGGTCTGGTGATTAAAAACCCGCTTGATG
The DNA here is from genome assembly GCF_948475835.1 of uncultured Escherichia sp. Taxonomy (NCBI): domain Bacteria; kingdom Pseudomonadati; phylum Pseudomonadota; class Gammaproteobacteria; order Enterobacterales; family Enterobacteriaceae; genus Escherichia; species uncultured Escherichia sp. The sequence continues at coordinate 26,993 of NZ_CAOLGM010000028.1, forward strand.
GTCTGCCCGTTGCGCTGGGTGATTTCGCGACCTTCCCGGTGATTATGTCACTGGTAGGTCTGGCGGTGATCATCGGCCTGGAAAAACTGAAAGTCCCTGGTGGCATTCTGCTGACCATTATCGGTATCTCAATTGTCGGTTTGATCTTCGATCCTAACGTCCATTTCTCCGGCGTTTTCGCCATGCCTTCATTGAGCGATGAAAACGGCAATTCACTGATTGGCAGCCTGGACATTATGGGCGCGCTGAATCCTGTAGTCCTGCCAAGCGTTCTGGCGCTGGTGATGACGGCAGTATTTGATGCCACCGGAACTATCCGTGCCGTCGCCGGCCAGGCGAACCTGCTGGATAAAGATGGGCAGATCATCGACGGTGGGAAAGCACTGACCACTGACTCCATGAGCAGCGTTTTCTCTGGCCTGGTGGGTGCAGCTCCGGCAGCGGTATACATCGAGTCTGCGGCGGGTACGGCGGCGGGCGGTAAAACCGGTTTGACGGCTATCACCGTTGGCGTGCTGTTCCTGCTGATTCTGTTCCTCTCTCCGCTCTCTTACCTCGTTCCGGGGTATGCAACGGCTCCGGCGCTGATGTACGTTGGCCTGCTGATGCTGAGCAACGTGGCGAAAATCGACTTTGCTGATTTTGTTGATGCGATGGCGGGTCTGGTTACGGCGGTATTCATCGTGCTGACCTGTAACATCGTAACAGGCATCATGATCGGCTTCGCGACTCTGGTGATTGGTCGTCTGGTTTCCGGCGAATGGCGCAAGTTGAACATCGGTACGGTCGTTATCGCCGTGGCGCTGGTGACCTTCTATGCGGGTGGCTGGGCTATCTAATCTTTCATCGGATTCTGAAAACGGGTGGCAATGGCTGCCCGTTTTTATTTTCTCCGCACATTGTGTGAGCTTTTGCGATATTCTGAAAAAATGAGAATTCAGGCATAACGTCTTTCTCAGATCATAAAAAACATCGCAAACAGGGAACGCATGGAAATCTTCTTCACCATACTGATAATGACCCTCGTGGTCTCGCTGTCCGGGGTGGTCACTCGTGTCATGCCCTTTCAGATCCCGCTTCCGCTTATGCAAATCGCCATCGGTGCGCTACTGGCGTGGCCGACGTTTGGTTTGCATGTGGAGTTTGATCCTGAACTCTTTTTAGTCTTGTTTATCCCGCCGTTGCTGTTCGCTGATGGCTGGAAAACGCCGACCCGTGAATTTCTCGAACATGGTCGAGAGATTTTCGGCCTCGCGCTGGCGCTGGTGGTGGTCACCGTGGTCGGCATTGGCTTCCTTATTTACTGGGTGGTGCCGGGCATTCCGCTGATCCCCGCCTTTGCGCTGGCGGCGGTACTTTCTCCGACCGATGCTGTGGCGCTCTCCGGGATTGTTGGCGAAGGGCGCATCCCGAAAAAAATCATGGGCATTTTGCAGGGCGAAGCGTTGATGAATGACGCTTCCGGCCTGGTGTCGTTGAAGTTTGCCGTGGCAGTGGCGATGGGGACGATGATCTTCACCGTCGGCGGTGCGACGGTCGAATTTATGAAAGTAGCCATTGGCGGTATTCTTGCCGGTTTTGTGGTGAGCTGGCTGTATGGTCGCTCGCTGCGATTCCTCAGCCGCTGGGGCGGTGATGAACCCGCGACGCAGATTGTTCTGCTGTTCTTGCTGCCATTCGCTTCTTATCTGATTGCCGAACATATTGGCGTTTCCGGCATCCTCGCTGCGGTTGCCGCCGGGATGACCATCACCCGCTCCGGTGTGATGCGCCGTGCGCCGCTGGCAATGCGCCTGCGTGCAAACAGCACCTGGGCGATGCTGGAATTTGTCTTTAACGGCATGGTGTTCCTGCTGTTAGGTCTGCAGCTGCCGGGTATTCTGGAGACGTCGCTGATGGCAGCAGAAATCGACCCTAACGTCGAAATCTGGATGCTGTTTACCGATATTATTCTGATATATGCGGCGCTGATGCTGGTCCGTTTCGGCTGGCTGTGGACGATGAAAAAGTTCAGCAACCGCTTCCTGAAGAAGAAGCCGATGGAGTTTGGTTCGTGGACCACACGAGAAATCCTGATCGCGTCTTTCGCCGGGGTGCGTGGGGCGATCACTCTGGCCGGTGTGCTCTCTATCCCGCTGCTCTTGCCGGATGGTAACGTCTTCCCGGCGCGCTATGAGCTGGTGTTCCTGGCGGCTGGCGTCATTCTCTTCTCGCTGTTTGTCGGCGTGGTGATGTTGCCTATTCTGCTACAACACATTGAAGTCGCGGACCATTCGCAACAATTGAAAGAGGAACGTATTGCGCGAGCGGCAACGGCAGAAGTGGCGATTGTGGCGATCCAGAAAATGGAGGAGCGTCTGGCGGCGGATACCGAAGAGAATATCGATAACCAGCTGCTTACGGAGGTCAGTTCTCGCGTCATTGGTAACCTGCGTCGTCGCGCCGATGGACGTAACGACGTTGAAAGTTCCGTGCAGGAAGAGAACCTTGAGCGTCGCTTCCGTCTGGCGGCATTGCGTTCTGAACGTGCTGAACTTTACCACCTGCGCGCCACGCGGGAGATCAGCAACGAAACGCTGCAAAAATTACTGCACGATCTCGATTTGCTTGAAGCGTTGCTAATTGAGGAAAATCAGTAAGCCGAAAGCGACGTAACCATGCCCGAGGTAATCTGAAAAAGGTGCAATCTTTTGCACCTTTAACAGGTTAGCTCGGGCTAACATTCATGATTCTAAAACAAATAAGTTATCTCTCTTGTAAAGTCAATTCATTGGCTGTTCTTCGACTTAACCTCAATCTGCGTGTTGCATAATATCTGCAGTAATCTTCATAGCGACTGCATTAATATTATCCTCAGTTTGTGACATGCCAGTATGAGAGGTACAATCTTCTTCAAAGAATTTCTGTAGTGTTACCAGGGTATCACTATCAATGGGGATATTTTCCTCCCCACGGAGAATGGAAATGCCCATTCCCTGGACGCTAGCCTCATCAAAATTAACCCGATAGAGACGGGTATTAAACATACAGGCTTTTGTTAAAATAGAACAGTTGAAATGGCAGTTGCTTAAATTGGCATTATTAAAATTAACATTAGCCATATTAGAGCCGGTACATATAACCATTTCGAGGAATGTATTTGTCAGCCACGTACAAAAGAGTTTGCTATCAATTAAGTTTATATTCTGGAGGATTGCTTTGTTCAGATTGACGCGAGACAGATCAGCATGTTCAAAGTTAATTAAATCGAGTTTAGAGAAACTAAGGTCGGCTTTAAATAAATTAACATATGGCGCTATTACTTTATAAAGATTTACCTCAGCCATGTACGCCATATAAAAATTTGAATAGTCAAGGAAGGTGTTTTTAATATTGGCTCTATTCATTGCTGCATTGTAGAATTGAACATGCATAGCGGAGCATGCATTTAGAGTTCCGTCGGCCATTTTTATCTGAGCGAAATTTGAGTCATCGAGAATACAATTATCAAAAAGTATTTTTTCCATTATGGCGTAATAAAAATTCGTTTTATACATATTACAGTCCTGGAAAATAGCGTTTTGTAGTCTGCAACCTGCAAAATTCGAATTGGATAAATCTTCATCTTTAATCACGATACCTTTCAGGCTAAGGTGTGAAAAATCGTAACCACCATTTACTGTCTGTGGAATTTCGATAGTATTATTATGGGCGGCGACATTATTTATAAAATATACCACCTTAATGGATACTTCCTTTTCTTTACTAAGGTAAACTCTTCTCGTAATTCTATCGTCACATTTATTATTTGCATATAAAGCTATATCTATAAAATGTTTATGTATTTTCCTGTCCGTTTCCTTCGTGATTTTTCCTGATGGTAAACTATCATAAATTCTTTTCATTTTCTGAATCAAACCTATCACTTTTTCATGATCATCCATTTTGAAAAGAGAGAGGGCTTTATTGTCAATTAACGTGTTTTTATGATGTTTGCTGTAATTATATGATTTTGTTTTCTTTGTATGTGATGAACTTGTGAGAGAGTGGTTATCGTTAATCTGGCAAAGAGAGAAAAACATATTATTTAAACCATTATAGCGCATAAAATATCCTTATAATTAACAAGAAAGAAAAGGCATATTCTCTGCATTATCATTTTCTACGACTGTCAAAAATCACTCATTTTTTAATGAGTTTATTTGTTTAATATTTTGGGAAAAGGTGATGCATGCTGGAGAGGAAGAGTATTCCCCGGTCAGGCGACCGGGGAAGGGGAGAGATTAATGTGCGCGGCCTTGCTCAACGCCAAAGCCGGTCTGGGAGCGGATAAACTGCGCGCGGAACAGTTCACGCTCGCGCGCCCCTTCCGCTGAGTTATCGGTTGCCGAGAAGAACCAGATGCCGAGGAATGCCACGGTGATAGAGAACAGCGCCGGGTATTCATACGGGAAGATGGCTTTTTCGTGACCAAGGATCTGTACCCAAATCGTCGGGCCGAGGATCATCAGTACTACTGCGGTAATCAGCCCCAGCCAGCCACCCATCATCGCGCCACGCGTGGTCAGTTTCGACCAGTACATAGAAAGCAGAATGATCGGGAAGTTACAGCTCGCCGCGATGGCAAACGCCAGCCCCACCATAAAGGCGATGTTCTGATTCTCAAACAGCACGCCGAGGATAATGGCAATCACACCCAAAATCAGCACGGTGATTTTCGATACCCGCAGTTCTTCACGTTCGGTCGCGCCTTTTTTGAAGACGTTAGCGTACAGGTCATGCGAAACCGCTGATGCGCCCGCCAACGTCAGACCCGCAACCACCGCAAGAATGGTGGCAAAAGCAACTGCTGAAATAAAACCGAGGAACAGGTTGCCGCCCACTGCATTCGCCAGGTGAACGGCCGCCATGTTGTTACCACCAATCAGATGGCCCGCCGCGTCTTTATATTCCGGATTCGCACCAACAAGCATGATCGCGCCGAAGCCGATAATAAAGGTCAGAATATAGAAGTAGCCCATAAATCCGGTGGCGTAGAACACGCTCTTACGTGCTTCGCGGGCATCGCTGACTGTAAAGAAGCGCATCAGAATGTGCGGCAAGCCCGCCGTACCAAACATCAGTCCCAGCCCCAGAGAGAGCGCGGAGATCGGATCTTTCACCAGTCCGCCCGGTTTCATGATGTCGACACCTTTCGGGTGTACCGCCATCGCTTCGCTGAACAGATTGTTGAAGCTAAAGCCGACGTGTTTCATCACCATAAAGGCCATAAAGCTGGCACCGAACAGCAACAGAACGGCTTTAATAATCTGTACCCAAGTGGTCGCCAGCATGCCGCCGAACAGGACGTACATCATCATCAGCACGCCGACCAGCACCACCGCAATGTGATAGTTAAGGCCAAACAGCAGCTCGATCAGTTTACCTGCGCCCACCATCTGGGCGATAAGGTAAAGCGCCACCACCACCAGAGAACCACAGGCCGAAAGAATACGAATCGGCCCTTGTTTCAGACGGTAAGAGGCCACATCGGCAAAGGTGTAGCGCCCCAGGTTACGCAGACGTTCGGCAATCAGGAACAAAATGATCGGCCAGCCCACCAGGAAGCCCAGCGAGTAAATTAAGCCGTCATAGCCGGAGGTAAACACCAGCGCGGAGATCCCCAAGAATGAGGCGGCGGACATATAGTCCCCGGCAATCGCCAGCCCGTTCTGGAAGCCAGTGATATTGCCGCCTGCGGTGTAGTAGTCGCTACGAGAACGTACGCGTTTTGATGCCCAGTAGGTAATGCCGAGCGTAAACACGACGAAAATCAGGAACATAATAATCGCCTGCCAGTTCGTTGGCTGGCGCTCTACGGCCCCGCTAATAGCATCCGCGGCGTTAGCTGCGAAAGGGAGTGTGGCGGCAAGCGCCGTCAGAACTCTTTTCATGATGCTTGTACCTCATGCAGGACTTCATTATTAAGACGGTCGAATTCGCCGTTCGCCCGCCAGATGTAGATACCGGTGAGAACAAAGGAGATCACAATCACTCCAACACCAATTGGAATACCGCGTGTGACGCTGGTGTTCGGATTCAGCGGCGTGCCCAGCCAGCCGGGCGCGAAGGCGATCAGTAAAATAAAGCCGATATAAACTGCCAGCATAATAATCGACAGCATGGTGGCAAACCGTTGCCGTTTTTCGACTAACTCCCTGAAATGCGCATTGTCTTCTATCCGCTGATAAATAGTGCCATTCATCACAGATTCTCCAGAGGTAATGTAGGGATTGTTTTAATTCCCGCTCCCTTATGGGAGAAGGTTAACGCTCGGGTAACCCTTGCCGAATGTAGGCCGGATAAGGCGTTTACGCCGCATCCGGCAATCAATGCCTGATGCGACGCTGTCGCGTCTTATCAGGCCTACAAACCGTTACCGACTCGCATCCGGCAATTGTGGGTTACGATGGCATCGCGATAGCCTGCTTCTCTTCAAGCAGCTTCTCGACTACGCCAGGATCGGCAAGCGTCGAGGTATCGCCCAGGTTGCTGGTATCGCCCGCCGCAATTTTGCGCAGAATACGGCGCATAATTTTGCCGGAGCGGGTTTTAGGCAGGGAGTCGGTCCAGTGCAGCACGTCTGGCGTCGCCAGCGGGCCAATCTCTTTACGCACCCAGTTGCGGACTTCTGCGTACAGTTCTGGTGACGGTTCCTCCCCGTGATTAAGCGTGACGTAGGCGTAGATCGCCTGACCTTTAATATTGTGCGGAATACCTACTACGGCGGCTTCGGCAATCTTCGGATGCGCCACCAGCGCCGACTCAATCTCTGCCGTCCCCAGACGGTGACCGGAGACGTTCAGCACGTCGTCCACACGCCCGGTGATCCAGTAATAGCCATCTTCATCGCGACGCGCGCCGTCGCCGCTGAAATACATATTTTTGAAGGTGGAGAAGTAGGTCTGTTCAAAACGTTCGTGATCGCCAAACAGCGTACGCGCCTGACCCGGCCAGGAGTCGGTGATCACCAGGCTGCCTTCGGTAGCGCCTTCCAGCGGGTTACCTTCGTTATCGACCAGCGCCGGTTGCACGCCGAAGAACGGACGTGTTGCCGAACCGGCTTTCAGCTCGGTAGCGCCAGGCAGCGGCGTGATCATGAAACCGCCAGTTTCGGTCTGCCACCAGGTATCGACCACCGGACATTTCTCGTTGCCGATTTTTTTCCAGTACCACTCCCACGCTTCCGGGTTAATTGGCTCGCCCACGGAACCGAGAATGCGCAGCGACGAACGGTCGGTACCCTCGATCGCTTTATCGCCTTCCGCCATCAGCGCGCGGATCGCCGTGGGTGCGGTATAGAGAATATTGACCTGATGCTTGTCCACCACCTGCGCCATACGGGCAGGCGTCGGCCAGTTGGGTACGCCTTCAAACATCAGCGTGGTCGCACCGCAGGCCAGCGGGCCGTACAGCAAGTAACTGTGTCCGGTCACCCAGCCCACATCGGCGGTGCACCAGTAGATATCACCCGGATGATAATCAAAGACATATTTAAAGGTCAGCGCCGCGTACACCAGATAACCGCCGGTAGTATGCAGCACACCTTTTGGCTTACCGGTAGAACCGGAGGTGTAGAGAATAAACAGCGGATCTTCGGCGTTCATCTCTTCCGCCTGGTGCTGATCGCTCGCTTGCTCAACCAGGTCGTGCCACCACAGGTCGCGCCCTTCCTGCCAGTCAATTTTCCCGCCAGTACGCTTCAGTACCACCACATGCTCTACGCTGGTGACGTTCGGGTTTTTCAGCGCGTCATCAACGTTTTTCTTCAGCGGAATACTGCGCCCGGCACGCACACCTTCGTCGGAAGTGATCACCAGTCGTGAGTTGGAATCAATAATGCGCCCGGCAACGGCTTCCGGCGAGAAGCCGCCGAAAATCACCGAATGCACCGCGCCAATGCGGGCGCAGGCCAGCATCGCAACCGCGGCTTCCGGCACCATCGGCATATAAATCGCCACCACATCACCTTTTTTAATGCCCAGCTCGAGCAGGGTATTGGCGAAGCGGCAGACGTCGCGGTGCAGCTCTTTATAGCTGATATGTTTGCTCTGGCTGGCGTCGTCGCCTTCCCAGATGATGGCGGTGCGATCGCCGTTTTCTTGCAGATGGCGGTCAAGGCAGTTTGCCGCCAGATTCAGCGTGCCGTCCTCGTACCATTTAATGGACACATTACCGGGGGCAAAGGAGGTATTTTTCACCTTCTGGTAAGGTTTGATCCAGTCGAGAATTTTTCCCTGTTCGCCCCAGAAGGTATCAGGTACGTTAATAGATTGTTGATACATCGCCTCGTACTGCTGAGGGTTTATCAGGCAACGGTCTGCGATGTTGGCAGGAATGGTGTGTTTGTGAATTTGGCTCATGCTTTTGTTCTCCTTGTAGGATGTTAATAATATGTGGCATAAGCGTTAAATGTAGGGGTATTGGCAGTTTTGTTTAGTATTTGGGCGACAGATCACGCAAAAGTAGAATTGTGCAAATAAACGGCAGGGTAATTTTTGAAGGTCAGCAACAAAAGTTGATTAATTCTTTGAGGAACATGCAGTTATGCATGCTGTTGAAAAAGAGGAAGATACTGACTAACTCTAAAGTGGTATTTTACATGCACTTACAATTGATTAAAGACAACATTCACAGTGTGGTTATTTGTTACACATAGGGGCGAGCAATGTCATGACAGTGTAGGTGCGGTTACTGTCGTGAAAACAATAAAAACCGCCATTGCAACAATGGCGCAATTCGGATGAAGCCCCTATGACAAGGATAAAAATAAACGCACGCCGTATCTTCAGCTTATTGATTCCTTTTTTCTTTTTCACTTCTGTTCACGCTGAACAAACGGCAGCTCCCGCAAAACCTGTAACTGTGGAAGCGAAGAATGAAACCTTTGCCCCGCAGCATCCCGATCAATATCTCTCCTGGAAAGCCACCTCGGAACAGTCAGAGCGTGTTGACGCCCTGGCGGAAGATCCACGGCTGGTGATCCTGTGGGCGGGGTATCCCTTCTCGCGCGATTACAACAAGCCGCGTGGACATGCCTTTGCTGTGACCGATGTGCGTGAAACCCTGCGTACCGGTGCGCCGAAAAACGCTGAAGATGGTCCGCTACCGATGGCGTGCTGGAGTTGTAAAAGCCCGGATGTGGCGCGTCTGATCCAGAAAGACGGCGAAGATGGCTACTTCCACGGTAAGTGGGCGCGCGGCGGCCCGGAAATCGTCAACAACTTAGGTTGTGCCGACTGCCATAACACCGCCTCACCAGAGTTCGCCAAAGGCAAACCGGAGTTAACCCTTTCCCGTCCGTATGCGGCTCGCGCGATGGAAGCCATTGGTAAACCTTTTGAGAAAGCCGGACGTTTCGACCAGCAATCGATGGTTTGCGGTCAGTGCCATGTGGAGTATTACTTCGACGGCAAAAACAAAGCGGTTAAATTCCCGTGGGATGACGGCATGAAAGTCGAAAATATGGAGCAGTATTACGACAAAATTGCCTTCTCTGACTGGACTAACTCCCTGTCGAAAACGCCAATGCTGAAAGCGCAGCACCCGGAATATGAAACCTGGACAGCGGGCATTCACGGTAAAAACAACGTGACCTGTATCGACTGCCATATGCCAAAAGTGCAGAACGCCGAAGGCAAACTCTACACCGACCATAAAATTGGTAATCCGTTTGATAACTTCGCCCAGACTTGTGCGAACTGCCATACCCAGGACAAAGCTGCCTTGCAAAAAGTGGTCGCGGAACGTAAGCAGTCGATTAACGACCTGAAAATCAAGGTTGAAGATCAACTGGTTCACGCTCACTTCGAAGCGAAAGCAGCGCTGGATGCAGGCGCGACGGAAGCCGAAATGAAGCCAATTCAGGACGATATCCGTCATGCCCAGTGGCGCTGGGATCTGGCGATCGCTTCCCACGGCATTCATATGCACGCACCGGAAGAAGGTTTACGGATGCTCGGTACGGCGATGGATAAAGCGGCGGATGCACGCACCAAACTGGCGCGCCTGCTGGCGACCAAAGGCATCACCCATGAAATCCAGATCCCGGATATCTCAACCAAAGAGAAAGCCCAGCAGGCTATTGGCCTGAACATGGAACAAATCAAGGCCGAGAAGCAGGACTTCATCAAAACGGTGATCCCGCAGTGGGAAGAACAGGCACGTAAAAACGGTCTGTTAAGCCAATAACCCCGTTCCGCCTCGCAAGGGGCGGAAAACACAATGGAGTGAATATGAGCGTATTACGTTCGTTATTAACTGCCGGGGTGCTGGCGTCGGGCCTGTTGTGGAGCCTGAACGGAATTACCGCTACCCCTGCGGCGCAGGCATCTGATGATCGCTACGAAGTTACCCAGCAGCGTAACCCGGATGCCGCCTGTCTGGACTGTCATAAGCCAGATACCGAAGGTATGCATGGAAAACATGCTTCCGTTATCAACCCGAATAACAAACTGCCGGTCACCTGCACCAACTGTCACGGCCAGCCATCACCGCAACACCGCGAAGGGGTGAAAGATGTGATGCGCTTTAACGAGCCGATGTACAAGGTTGGAGAGCAGAACAGCGTCTGTATGTCCTGTCATCTGCCGGAACAGTTGCAAAAAGCGTTCTGGCCGCACGATGTCCACGTAACCAAAGTGGCGTGCGCCAGCTGCCATTCCCTGCATCCACAGCAAGATACGATGCAGACGTTAAGTGACAAAGGACGGATTAAGATTTGCGTCGATTGCCACAGCGATCAGCGCACCAATCCGAACTTTAACCCGGCGTCTGTTCCGTTGCTTAAGGAGCAGCCATGACCTGGTCTCGTCGCCAGTTTCTCACCGGCGTCGGCGTGCTGGCAGCCGTCAGCGGCACCGCAGGGCGCGTGGTGGCGAAAACGTTGAATATCAATGGGGTGCGTTACGGCATGGTGCATGACGAGTCGTTATGCATCGGCTGTACCGCCTGTATGGATGCTTGTCGGGAAGTGAACAAGGTGCCGGAAGGCGTCTCGCGCCTGACGATTATTCGTAGCGAGCCGCAGGGCGAATTTCCTGATGTGAAATATCGCTTCTTCCGTAAGTCTTGCCAGCACTGCGATCATGCGCCGTGCGTTGACGTCTGCCCGACCGGTGCGTCTTTTCGTGATGCCGCTAGCGGGATTGTCGATGTTAATCCTGATCTCTGCGTCGGTTGTCAGTACTGCATCGCCGCCTGTCCGTACCGCGTGCGCTTTATCCATCCGGTCACGAAGACGGCGGACAAATGCGATTTCTGCCGTAAAACCAATTTGCAGGCCGGTAAGCTGCCCGCGTGCGTTGAGGCTTGCCCGACGAAGGCGCTGACGTTTGGCAATCTGGACGATCCTAACAGTGAGATTTCGCAACTGCTGCGCCAGAAGCCTACTTACCGCTACAAGCTGGCGCTGGGAACCAAACCGAAGCTGTACCGCGTACCGTTTAAATACGGGGAGGTGAGCCAATGACGCAGACTTCCGCATTTCATTTTGAATCGCTGGTGTGGGACTGGCCGATTGCCATCTACCTGTTTTTGATTGGTATTTCTGCCGGTCTGGTGACGCTGGCCGTGCTGTTACGTCGCTTCTACCCGCAGGCGGGCGGTGCAGACAGTACGTTGCTGCGCACCACGCTGATTGTCGGGCCGGGCGCGGTGATCCTCGGTCTGTTGATCCTCGTCTTCCACCTGACAAGACCGTGGACCTTCTGGAAGCTGATGTTCCACTACAGTTTTACCTCGGTGATGTCGATGGGGGTGATGCTGTTTCAGCTCTACATGGTGGTGCTGGTGCTGTGGCTGGCGAAAATCTTTGAACATGATTTGCTTGCCCTGCAACAACGCTGGTTGCCGAAGCTGGGGATCGTGCAAAAGGTTCTGAGCCTGCTGACGCCCGTTCATCGCGGACTGGAAACATTGATGCTGGTGTTGGCGGTGTTGTTGGGGGCTTATACCGGCTTTCTGCTGTCGGCGCTGAAATCGTATCCGTTCCTCAATAACCCGATCCTGCCGGTGCTGTTCCTCTTCTCCGGCATCTCGTCCGGTGCGGCGGTGGCGCTGATCGCCATGGCGATACGCCAACGCAGTAACCCGCATTCCACGGAAGCGCAGTTTGTACACCGTATGGAAATCCCCGTGGTATGGGGTGAAATCTTCCTGCTGGTGGCGTTTTTTGTCGGTCTGGCGCTGGGCGATGACGGTAAAGTGCGTGCGCTGGTGGCGGCATTAGGTGGCGGTTTCTGGACGTGGTGGTTCTGGCTTGGTGTCGCCGGGCTGGGGCTGATTGTGCCAATGTTGCTCAAACCGTGGGTCAATCGCAGTTCCGGCATTCCTGCCGTGCTGGCGGCGTGTGGGGCCAGTCTGGTCGGCGTGTTGATGCTGCGCTTTTTCATTCTCTACGCCGGGCAGTTAACGGTGGCGTAAGCCAGAAAAGAGGTGGTTTCTGGACGTATTCCTTCCTGAAGTCGGTTTTCTGGCGTTGTTGTTAAGTCTCGGGGTCAACGTGTTGACCCCGTTGACGGCCTTTGCGGGAGTGCGGTTGCGCTGGCCTGCCATGATGCGACTCACTTGCATCGGCATTCTGGCGCAGTTCGCGCTCCTGTTGCTCGCCTTTGGCGTACTGACGTATTGTTTTCTCATCAGCGATTTCTCGGTCATTTATGTCGCCCAACATAGCTACAGCCTGCTGTCGTGGGAACTCAAGCTGGCAGCGGTGTGGGGCGGCCATGAAGGTTCGCTGCTGCTTTGGGTGCTGCTGCTTTCCGCCTGGAGCGCGCTGTTTGCCTGGCATTATCGGCAGCAAACCGATCCGCTATTTCCGCTGACGCTAGCCGTTTTATCTCTCATGCTCGCCGCACTGCTACTGTTTGTAGTGCTGTGGTCCGATCCCTTCGTGCGGATATTTCCACCAGCAATCGAAGGCCGCGATCTCAATCCGATGCTGCAACATCCCGGTCTTATCTTTCATCCACCGCTGCTTTACCTTGGCTATGGCGGTTTGATGGTGGCGGCGAGCGTGGCGCTGGCGAGTTTACTGCGCGGCGAGTTTGATGGTGCCTGCGCCAGAATTTGTTGGCGCTGGGCACTACCTGGCTGGAGCGCATTAACGGCGGGGATCATCCTCGGTTCCTGGTGGGCCTATTGCGAACTGGGCTGGGGCGGCTGGTGGTTCTGGGATCCGGTGGAAAACGCCTCTTTATTACCCTGGCTTTCTGCCACTGCGCTGCTGCACAGTTTGTCCCTGACACGCCAGCGGGAGATTTTCCGCCACTGGTCGCTGTTGCTGGCGATAGTAACTCTGATGCTGTCGCTACTGGGTACCTTAATTGTCCGTTCTGGCATTCTGGTTTCGGTTCATGCGTTCGCACTGGATAACGTCCGCGCCGTGCCGTTGTTCAGCCTGTTTGCACTGATTAGCCTTGCGTCTCTGGCTCTGTATGGCTGGCGAGCGCGGGACGGTGGCCCGGTGGTGCGTTTTTCGGGGTTATCGCGGGAAATGTTAATCCTCGCTACGCTGTTGCTGTTTTGCGCAGTGCTACTGATCGTGCTGGTGGGAACGCTTTATCCGATGATTTACGGTCTGCTGGGCTGGGGACGCCTCTCCGTTGGCGCGCCGTATTTTAACCGCGCGACGTTACCGTTTGGCCTGTTGATGCTGGTGGTGATTGTGCTGGCGACGTTTGTCTCTGGCAAACGCGTGCAGCTTCCGGCGCTGGTAGCTCATGCGGGCGTGCTGTTATTTGCCGCTGGGATCGTGGTTTCCAGCGTCAGCCGTCAGGAGATCAGCCTGAATTTACAGCCGGGTCAGCAGGTGACGCTGGCAGGATACACCTTCCGTTTTGAGCGCCTCGATCTGCAAGCCAAAGGCAATTACACCAGCGAAAAAGCGATAGTGGCACTGTTTGACCATCAGCAACGCATTGGTGAACTGATGCCGGAGCGGCGTTTTTACGAAGCACGTCGTCAGCAAATGATGGAACCGTCAATTCGCTGGAACGGCATCCATGACTGGTATGCGGTCATGGGTGAAAAAACCGGAGCGGATCGTTACGCTTTTCGCTTGTATGTACAAAGCGGTGTGCGCTGGATCTGGGGGGGAGGATTGTTG
>NZ_CAOLGM010000029.1:0-40121 GCF_948475835.1 uncultured Escherichia sp.
GGAATAACTGGACTGCTTTCGGCCATGATGGATCGCTCTTAATATTTTCATTGAGAGCGTCTTCCAGGTGAGTTCTGGTGGAGTAGGGGACGTAGAGACCAGTAGGATAATTGACTTCAGTATTTTTTGCATTAGCGGCGATCTTCTGAAGATAGCAATCTATTTCATCTGTGGTTAATTGACGATTTTTATCCCAGAAGTTTGTACCATCACTCAGTTCATTATTCTCATCATTTAAAAGCACCTTCGAAAGCGACTGTTTTTCAGATATAAGAGGAATTTCATCACCGATAATTGTCATTAATTTCGAAGGGGAGAATAGCTTTTTGAACAGGAGATCCTCTGAATTATCCGGACCAGCTGGTTTAAGGGGGGAGTTGGTTGCGGCATGTGCCAAATTATATAATTTTAAACAAGCATTTTTGATAAGTCGGATAATCGATAGGGTCTCATTTGTTGGGTTTCTAACAATATGGTAAAGAATATCTTCAGCTTTTTTTCCAAATTCATCATAGCCTAACGCAATATTATGCAGTAACTCAATGCTTTCTTCATCTCCGGATAACGCTGTTTTTTTTAAAGACTGCAGTAATTCCTCGGTCACAGTAAATTTTTCTGCAAATGTCTGACTGAGTTGCGTTTGAGATAATTGACAATAATTGCTGACAACTGTAACCATCATGGGCTCCTTTTAGTTGCAAAGGTTGTGCTGAATCAAGATAAATAGAGGCAACTTATTGCTCTGAATATAGTGCGTGAGGAGATGAATAAATATCAAAAATCGCTCAATATGCCCGTGTGGGTGGATATATGTAGCGCGGGTTGCGATAACAGGGCAAGTTTCGCCCTGTTTTTAATAATAAGCAGAGTTAAACGTTAAACACGGTGAAATCATTCGCTAGTTCAGTCGCCGGGAAAATTGACCTGCATTCACGTAACAGGTGCTGACAACCTTTGTCATCATAGCGCGAGCTGACGTGGGTAATGATTAGCTTACCGACTCCAGCCTCACGGGCTAGTGTCGCAGCCTGGCGTGTAGAGCTATGGCCGCGACTATTGGCTTTGGCTTCCATGGTTATATCCAGCGTCGCTTCGTGCACCATGACATCGACACCTTTAGCCAGGTCAAGTGCGGCATCGCAGGGGCCGGTATCGCCGAAAATAGCGAGCGCTTTACCTGGCACTGGAGCAGCTAAGTAATCTGCGCCGTTAATCTGCCTTCCATCTTCCAGGGTGATTGTTTTGCCCGCTTTTAATTCCTGAAACAGTGGGCCAGGCGGCACGCCAGCAGCTTTTAATGCCTGGGCATTTAATGCACCCGGTTTATCATGTTCTTCAATACGATAGCCATAACATTCCAGTGGGTGTTCCAGCGGATAAGCGGTTACTTTGCGCAGGCCATCATCGAGAATTTCGCCAGCGCCAATTTCGACAATTTCCAGCGGATAATCGGTCCATGAGCCGCTAATCCGCAGCGCGGTTTCCACAAATTCACGGATACCTTGCGGACCATAAATCGTTAAGGGTTGGATAATGCCTGACATAGAACGACTGCACAGCAAGCCGGGTAAACCAAAAAGATGATCGCCATGAAGGTGACTGATAAAAATCTTGTCCAGTTTTCCAGGGTTAAAGGCGGTATGCAGTAGCTGATGCTGGGTGCCTTCACCGCAGTCAAACAACCAAAGTCCGCTCTGGGTCGGATGTTGCAGGTTAAGCAATATTGCCGTGACATTGCGCGTGCGGGTTGGCACACCGGCTGAAGTACCTAAAAAAATTAATTCCATGAGTTCATCACGTTTCAAAAAATATTCCGGCTAGTATAAGGCATACATCTAAAAGGAGAGCATTATGATTGAATGGCAAGATCTGCATCACTCTGAATTATCGGTTTCCCAGCTTTATGCCTTATTACAACTGCGTTGCGCGGTGTTTGTTGTCGAGCAGAATTGCCCTTATCAGGATATCGATGGTGATGATTTGACGGGGGATAATCGCCATATTCTCGGTTGGAAAAATGATGAACTGGTGGCGTATGCGAGGATTCTGAAAAGTGATGATGATCTTGAGCCGGTCGTTATAGGTCGGGTGATTGTCAGTGAAGCGTTGCGTGGCGAAAAAGTGGGGCAGCAGCTGATGAGTAAAACACTCGAAACATGTACGCATCACTGGCCTGATAAGCCTGTTTACCTCGGGGCGCAGGCGCATCTGCAAAACTTCTACCAGAGTTTCGGTTTTATCCCTGTGACGGAGGTCTATGAAGAAGATGGTATCCCACACATTGGGATGGCACGCGAGGTAATTCAGGCGTAATCAACAACCCTTGTCTATAGTTAGTGACAGGTTTTACGCAAATGGAGAACGAGAATGTCTAATCAGTTTGGTGATACACGTATCGATGACGACCTGACGCTGCTTAGTGAAACACTGGAAGAGGTGCTCCGCTCCTCTGGCGATCCCGCCGATCAGAAATATGTTGAGCTAAAAGCGCGTGCAGAAAAAGCGCTGGATGATGTGAAAAAACGGGTTAGCCAGGCTTCAGACAGTTATTACTATCGGGCGAAGCAGGCAGTTTATCGTGCTGATGACTACGTCCACGAAAAACCCTGGCAAGGAATTGGTGTGGGCGCGGCCGTTGGGCTGGTACTAGGACTGTTGCTGGCACGCCGTTAAAACCTCCCTACACCGGGGTACTGCATTTTTTTTGTAGTACCCCGTATAATGTGAGGCTTTTAACAGGGAGAGGTCCGCGTGCAATCACTTACTACGGCGCTGGAAAATCTACTGCGCCATTTGTCGCAAGAGATTCCGGCGACACCCGGCATTCGGGTTATCGATATTCCTTTCCCTCTCAAAGACGCTTTTGATGCCTTGAGCTGGCTGGCCAGTCAGCAAACGTACCCGCAATTCTACTGGCAACAACGTAATGGTGATGAAGAAGCTGCCGTCCTGGGCGCGATTACCCGTTTTACGTCGTTGGATCAGGCACAACGTTTTCTTCGCCAGCACCCGGAACACGCCGACTTACGCATTTGGGGGCTGAATGCTTTTGACCCGTCGCAGGGCAATTTACTTTTACCTCGCCTGGAATGGCGACGCTGTGGCGGTAAAGCCACGCTGCGGCTGACGCTATTCAGCGAAAGCTCCCTTCAGCACGATGCGATTCAGGCAAAAGAATTTATCGCCACACTGGTGAGTATCAAGCCCTTGCCTGGGTTACATTTAACCACCACGCGAGAACAACACTGGCCGGACAAAACGGGCTGGACGCAATTAATCGAACTGGCAACGAAAACCATCGCCGAAGGTGAGCTCGACAAAGTGGTGCTCGCTCGGGCAACTGACCTGCATTTCGCAAGTCCGGTCAACGCGGCGGCGATGATGGCTGCCAGTCGTCGACTGAATCTGAATTGCTACCATTTTTACATGGCCTTTGATGGCGAAAATGCTTTTCTTGGCTCTTCACCGGAACGGTTATGGCGGCGGCGTGACAAAGCGCTGCGTACTGAAGCGCTGGCGGGAACAGTAGCAAATAATCCTGATGATAAGCAGGCGCAGCAGTTAGGAGAGTGGCTGATGGCGGATGATAAAAACCAGCGCGAGAACATGCTGGTGGTGGAAGATATCTGCCAACGATTACAGGCCGATACCCAGACGCTGGATGTTTTACCGCCGCAGGTACTGCGTCTGCGTAAAGTGCAGCATCTTCGCCGCTGTATCTGGACTTCACTCAACAAAGCGGATGATGTGATCTGTTTACATCAGTTGCAGCCAACGGCAGCAGTTGCTGGCTTACCGCGCGATCTGGCGCGACAGTTTATCGCCCGTCACGAACCGTTCACCCGAGAATGGTACGCCGGTTCTGCGGGCTATCTCTCATTACAACAAAGCGAATTCTGCGTTTCCCTGCGCTCAGCAAAAATTAGCGGCAATGTCGTGCGATTATATGCTGGCGCGGGCATTGTCCGTGGTTCCGACCCCGAGCAAGAGTGGCAGGAAATCGACAACAAAGCGGCAGGGCTGCGTACTTTATTACAGATGGAATAGTAATGAGTCGCATCATTACCGATTCATATCAATAATCTATTTTTGTAGCTCCTTATACTTAGCCGCAATATTGATACCGGACAAACTCATGTCAGTAAGCGCATTTAACCGACGCTGGGCGGCGGTCATTCTGGAAGCATTAACGCGTCACGGCGTCAGACACATCTGTATCGCCCCTGGCTCGCGTTCTACACCGTTAACGTTAGCGGCGGCGGAGAATTCCACATTCATTCACCACACCCATTTCGATGAGCGTGGACTGGGACATCTGGCGCTGGGGCTGGCGAAAGTCAGCAAGCAGCCGGTGGCGGTGATTGTGACCTCCGGCACGGCGGTAGCAAATCTCTATCCGGCACTGATTGAAGCTGGGTTAACCGGAGAAAAACTGATCCTGTTAACCGCCGATCGCCCGCCGGAGCTAATTGACTGCGGCGCGAATCAGGCAATTCGCCAGCCGGGAATGTTCGCCTCTCACCCCACGCACAGTATTTCATTGCCGCGCCCGACCCAGGATATCCCCGCACGTTGGCTGGTTTCTACCATCGACCACGCTCTCGGTACGCTTCATGCGGGGGGAGTCCATATCAACTGCCCGTTTGCTGAACCGCTGTATGGCGAAATGGACGATACCGGGCTTAGCTGGCAACAGCGTCTGGGTGACTGGTGGCAGGACGACAAACCGTGGCTGCGTGAAGCGCCTCGTCTGGAAAGTGAAAAACAGCGCGACTGGTTCTTCTGGCGACAAAAGCGCGGCGTGGTGGTTGCCGGGCGCATGAGTGCGGAAGAGGGCAAAAAAGTTGCCCTGTGGGCGCAAACTCTTGGCTGGCCGCTGATTGGCGATGTGCTGTCACAAACCGGGCAGCCGCTGCCGTGTGCCGATCTTTGGTTAGGCAATGCCAAAGCGACCAGCGAGCTGCAGCAGGCGCAAATTGTGGTGCAACTGGGAAGCAGCCTGACGGGGAAACGGCTCCTGCAATGGCAGGCAAGCTGTGAACCAGAAGAGTACTGGATTGTTGATGACATTGAAGGGCGACTTGATCCGGCACACCATCGCGGACGTCGCTTAATTGCCAATATTGCCGACTGGCTGGAGCTGCATCCGGCAGAAAAACGCCAGCCCTGGTGCGTTGAAATCCCGCGCCTGGCGGAACAGGCAATGCAGGCGGTTATTGCCCGCCGTGATGCGTTTGGCGAAGCGCAACTGGCGCATCGCATCTGCGACTATCTGCCTGAACAGGGGCAATTGTTTGTTGGTAACAGCCTGGTGGTACGTCTGATTGATGCGCTTTCGCAACTTCCGGCAGGTTACCCGGTGTACAGCAACCGAGGGGCCAGCGGTATCGACGGACTGCTTTCGACCGCCGCAGGCGTTCAGCGGGCAAGCGGCAAACCGACGCTGGCGATTGTGGGCGATCTCTCCGCACTTTACGATCTCAACGCGCTGGCGTTATTGCGTCAGGTTTCTGCGCCGCTGGTATTAATTGTGGTGAACAACAACGGCGGGCAAATTTTCTCGCTGTTGCCAACGCCGCAAAGCGAGCGTGAGCGTTTCTATCTGATGCCGCAAAACGTCCATTTTGAGCACGCCGCCGCGATGTTCGAGCTGAAATATCATCGTCCGCAAAACTGGCAGGAACTTGAAACGGCATTTGCCGACGCCTGGCGCACGCCAACCACCACGGTGATTGAAATGGTGGTTAACGACACCGATGGTGCGCAAACGCTCCAGCAACTTCTGGCGCAGGTAAGCCATTTATGATCCTGCACGCGCAGGCAAAACACGGAAAACCAGGTTTACCCTGGCTGGTGTTTTTGCACGGTTTTTCCGGCGATTGCCACGAATGGCAAGAAGTGGGCGAGGCGTTTGCCGACTACTCACGGTTGTATGTTGATCTCCCAGGTCATGGTGGTTCGGCGGCGATTAGCGTCGATGGATTTGATGATGTCACCGACTTACTGCGTAAAACCTTGGTTAGTTACAACATCCTTGACTTCTGGCTGGTGGGGTACTCGCTTGGCGGACGGGTGGCGATGATGGCGGCTTGCCAGGGGCTGGCGGGGCTTTGTGGGGTTATTGTCGAAGGCGGGCATCCGGGGCTGCAAAATGCTGAACAACGTGCGGAACGTCAGCGTTCCGATCGCCAATGGGCGCAGCGTTTTTGCACAGAACCGTTAACGGCGGTATTTGCCGACTGGTATCAACAGCCTGTTTTTGCCTCGCTCAATGACGATCAACGCCGGGAGCTGGTGGCGCTGCGCAGCAACAATAATGGCGCAACCCTTGCCGCCATGCTGGAGGCGACTTCTCTCGCCGTCCAGCCTGATTTACGTGCTAACCTTAGCGCCCGCACATTTGCGTTTTATTATTTATGTGGTGAACGTGACAGCAAATTCCGCGCCCTGGCGGCGGAACTGGCTGCCGACTGCCATGTCATTCCTCGCGCCGGACATAACGCGCATCGGGAAAATCCCGCTGGCGTAATCGCAAGTCTGGCGCAGATCTTGCGTTTCTGACTAAAGGACACAATATGATTTATCCTGATGAAGCAATGCTTTACGCACCGGTTGAATGGCACGACTGCTCCGAAGGTTTCGAGGACATTCGTTATGAAAAATCCACCGACGGTATCGCAAAAATCACCATTAATCGTCCGCAGGTGCGCAATGCCTTCCGTCCTCTGACGGTAAAAGAGATGATCCAGGCACTGGCAGATGCGCGTTATGACGACAATATCGGCGTGATCATTCTGACTGGCGCAGGCGATAAAGCGTTCTGCTCCGGTGGTGACCAGAAAGTGCGTGGTGATTACGGCGGCTATAAAGATGATTCCGGCGTACATCACTTGAACGTGCTGGACTTCCAGCGTCAGATCCGTACCTGTCCGAAACCGGTTGTCGCGATGGTGGCTGGCTACTCCATCGGCGGTGGTCACGTTCTGCACATGATGTGCGACCTGACTATCGCAGCAGATAATGCCATCTTCGGTCAGACTGGCCCGAAAGTCGGTTCCTTCGACGGCGGCTGGGGCGCTTCCTACATGGCTCGTATCGTCGGGCAGAAAAAAGCGCGAGAAATCTGGTTCCTGTGCCGTCAGTACGACGCAAAACAGGCGCTGGATATGGGCCTTGTCAACACCGTGGTACCGCTGGCGGATCTGGAAAAAGAAACCGTCCGTTGGTGCCGCGAAATGCTGCAAAACAGCCCGATGGCGCTGCGCTGCCTGAAAGCTGCGCTGAACGCCGACTGTGACGGGCAGGCGGGGCTGCAGGAGCTGGCGGGCAACGCCACCATGCTGTTCTACATGACGGAAGAAGGTCAGGAAGGTCGCAACGCTTTCAACCAGAAACGTCAGCCTGATTTCAGCAAATTTAAACGGAATCCGTAATGCGTAGCGCGCAGGTATACCGCTGGCAGATCCCCATGGACGCGGGGGTGGTTCTGCGCGACAGGCGGTTAAAAACCCGCGACGGGCTGTACGTTTGCCTGCGTGAGGGCGAGCGCGAAGGGTGGGGGGAGATCTCCCCACTGCCGGGCTTCAGCCAGGAAACCTGGGAAGAGGCGCAAAGCGTGCTGCTTGCCTGGGTAAATAACTGGCTGGCAGGCGATTGCGAGCTACCGCAGATGCCTTCCGTTGCCTTTGGCGTAAGCTGTGCATTGGCGGAGCTGGCAGATACGCTCCCGCAGGCGGCCAATTACCGTGCGGCACCACTGTGTAATGGCGATCCTGACGATCTGATCCTCAAACTTGCTGATATGCCAGGCGAGAAAGTGGCGAAGGTCAAAGTGGGATTGTACGAAGCCGTGCGCGACGGCATGGTGGTTAATCTGTTGCTGGAGGCAATTCCGGATCTGCATTTGCGTCTTGACGCAAATCGCGCCTGGACACCGCTGAAAGGCCAGCAGTTTGCCAAATATGTTAACCCGGATTATCGCCACCGCATCGCGTTTCTCGAAGAGCCGTGCAAAACCCGCGATGATTCGCGAGCGTTTGTCCGTGAAACCGGCATTGCCATTGCCTGGGATGAAAGCTTGCGCGAGCCGGATTTTGCCTTTGTGGCTGAAGAGGGCGTGCGCGCGGTAGTTATCAAACCCACGCTCACGGGCAGTCTGGAGAAAGTACGCGAGCAGGTACAGGCGGCGCACGCGCTGGGGCTGACGGCGGTGATCAGTTCTTCCATTGAATCGAGCTTAGGCTTAACGCAACTGGCGCGGATTGCCGCCTGGTTAACGCCGGACACCATTCCAGGGCTGGACACGCTGGATCTGATGCAGGCGCAGCAGGTACGTCGCTGGCCGGGTAGCACGCTGCCTGTCGTGGAAGTTGATGCACTGGAGCGGTTGTTATGATCTTCTCTGACTGGCCGTGGCGTCACTGGCGGCAAGTGCGGGGAGAAGCCATCGCCTTACGTCTTAATGACGAGCAACTTAACTGGCGCGAGCTTTGTGCTCGCGTCGATGAGTCAGCTACGGGCTTTGCGGCGCAGGGCGTTGTTGAGGGCAGCGGCGTGATGTTGCGGGCGTGGAATACGCCGCAAACGCTGCTCGCCTGGCTGGCGTTACTGCAATGCGGGGCGCGGGTGTTGCCCGTGAACCCTCAGCTGCCGCAACCGTTGCTTGAAGAATTGCTGCCCAATCTGACGCTGCAATTTGCGCTGGTGCCGGATGGGGAAAACACGTTTCCGGCGTTAACGTCGCTGCACATTCAGCGGGTTGAAGGCGCACATGCCGCTACGTGGCAGCCGACGCGTCTGTGCTCAATGACGTTGACCTCGGGTTCTACCGGGTTGCCGAAAGCCGCTGTCCATACTTATCAGGCCCATCTTGCCAGTGCCGAAGGGGTGTTATCGTTGATTCCGTTTGGCGATCACGATGACTGGTTGCTCTCTTTACCGCTGTTTCACGTCTCCGGTCAGGGAATTATGTGGCGCTGGTTATACGCTGGTGCGCGGATGACGGTGCGTGATAAACAGCCATTGGAGCAAATGCTGGCAGGCTGTACTCACGCTTCACTGGTGCCAACACAACTCTGGCGTTTGCTGGTTAACCGCAGTTCCGTTTCCCTGAAAGCGGTGTTACTTGGCGGCGCGGCTATCCCGGTCGAGTTGACGGAACAGGCGCGCGAGCAGGGGATTCGTTGCTTTTGCGGCTATGGTCTGACCGAGTTTGCCTCCACGGTGTGTGCGAAAGAAGCCGACGGCCTGGCAGACGTTGGTTCGCCGCTGCCGGGTCGGGAAGTGAAAATCGTTAATAATGAAGTGTGGCTGCGGGCTGCCAGTATGGCAGAAGGTTACTGGCGTAACGGGCAACTGGTTTCACTGGTTAATGACGAAGGCTGGTACGCTACGCGCGATCGCGGTGAGATGCATAATGGCAAGCTGACCATTGTCGGACGTTTAGACAATCTATTCTTCAGTGGCGGAGAGGGTATTCAGCCGGAAGAAGTCGAGCGCGTAATTGCTGCACATCCTGCGGTTTTGCAGGTGTTTATCGTCCCCGTTGCCGACAAGGAGTTTGGTCATCGACCGGTGGCGGTGATGGAGTATGACCACGAGAGCGTTGATCTTAGTGAATGGGTGAAAGATAAGCTGGCCCGTTTTCAGCAACCGGTGCGTTGGTTAACGTTGCCGCCTGAACTGAAAAACGGCGGTATTAAAATTTCACGTCAGGCGCTAAAAGAGTGGGTGCAACGTCAGCAATAATTAACCCTCCGTTTCACTTCTCATTTCTGCCATTCCATTGCCGTTGATAAAGAGTTTATCTGTTAATCTGTAAATTGATGTGAAAACTCTTAGCAAACAGGATAATGCAATGGAATGGCTGGTCAAAAAATCGTGCTGCAATAAACAAGATAACAGACATGTACTTATGCTCTGCGATGCTGGCGGCGCGATAAAAATGATCGCCGAAGTGAAGAGTGACTTCGCCGTGAAAGTGGGGGATTTACTCTCGCCTTTGCAGAATGCGCTTTATTGTATTAATCGTGAAAAGCTGCATACGGTGAAAGTCCTCTCGGCAAGCAGTTATAGCCCCGATGAGTGGGAACGGCAGTGTAAAGTGGCACGGAAAACTCAGTAACGTTGTTTTGTCATGGGCAGGAAAATCAGCATCAACCCGCTCATAATACAGGCTACTCCCAGTAGTGCTTTCAGCGAAAAAGTCCCTTCCCAGCCGGGAAGTACCATTGAAGCAATCCATACCAGCACATAACTCATACTGAGCAAGGCATAGGCTTTGCTTAGCGCAAGTTTATGTAGCGTTTTATACCAACAAAAAACGGAAAGCAGATAACCCAGCAGCCCGAGTAACAGTATCCGGGCATCCAGGCCAAAAGCTAACAGAGCCGCGATAAAATCCCATAAGTGCGTCATCGGCGGCAGATGACTCGCCGCAAAACCCAGGCTTAATTGCGCAACTGAGGCAATAATGACGCTGAATAATCCCCACATCAGGCCCATTACACCGTACTCCCGAGGATCACAATGCCACCAATAATGAACGCCACCCCACACCAGTGACGCGGCGATACCGGTTCGTGCCACAGTTTTACTGCAGCCAGCGTCACCCAGACAAAATTCAGACTTAACATCGGGTAGGCAATGCCTACCGGTACGTTCTGCAAGACCAGCAGCCAGAGCACCATGGCAAGACCAAGACAAGCCAGCGCCAGTCCCAGCCACAGCACGATATGTTTGCGCCGTTTGTTTATCGCCACAAAGCAGGTTGCCTGTTTCTGACACAACTGCCCGGCAACGCTAAGCAAGCTGGCAAAGACTAATGTTAGCCAGATCATTTGGGACGATACTGAATCAGCACCAGACGCTCCTGACGATCGATGGCATCTGCGGGCGGAATGGCGAGACTGTTGATATCTTCATCGCGGTCAACCGAAAGCACGAGAGTAATAATCCCCTCCTGACGATGTTGATTAAGCCAGTTTGCGAACTCATCACCGCTGACAAATCTCCCTTTCGCATCCGGATAATTAAGGCCGTATTTCAACTCACCTGTCTGGCGATACATGATGATGTCATCGCGTTGCAGGCTCCATGCCAGACCTGCGGCAACACCGACGCTATCAGTAAGAATATAGCGGCTTGGCTGAAGTGATTCTTGTGTCATCTCGACAAAAAATTGCGGATGTTTTCCTTCCATAACTCTGTCAGGAATTGAAAATCCTACCAGCAACGCCAGCCCCAGCGGGCAAAGCGCGGCAA
The DNA here is from genome assembly GCF_948475835.1 of uncultured Escherichia sp. NCBI lineage: Bacteria > Pseudomonadati > Pseudomonadota > Gammaproteobacteria > Enterobacterales > Enterobacteriaceae > Escherichia > uncultured Escherichia sp. Next base: position 11,263 of record NZ_CAOLGM010000029.1, read on the forward strand.
AAGGCCAGGTCTTTTCGACGTTTGTTAAGGTGTACCAGCCGAAAAATGCCCATAGCGAAAAAATCGACCAGGCACAAAAGACTTTATAGCTCTCGAAGGTTTGCCACACCGGCGTGTTCATTGGTCCCCACGGGGAGACCACAAATGTGGCAATAATGCCAGTGACGCCAAAAGCGATGTTAATCCAGCCATTAATCCGCAGCGCCAGAGGATTATTTTTTGCTGCCAGCAAAGCGTAATGCGCCATCAGCATTGCCAGAGATGCAAAGCAGGAAAGAATATAGGTGGGCAATTTACCTTTAGCGACGGAGAAAAACAGCAGCGGCATTATCGTCCAGCTCAACAAATAGACGGTTGCGGAATGCTTGCGGTTTTTCCAGCCTGTGTACAGTGCACCGGGGAGTAATCCCAGCCACGGCAGGCTACCGGCAATGATGACCGGCACGTAGTACCAGAACGGAGCTCTATGTTGGGCATCATCCAGTGCAAAGCGTTGAATATGCTCAACCCAGAAAAAATAGTGCCAGAAGTCAGGCTCCCGCTGCGCTATCGCCAGTCCCCAGGGGAGAACCGTCAGTACGCAACTGATAACCGCCAGCCAGCCGTAAATAAAGAGATCTTTCCAGCGTTTTTGCGTCGCTACCCATGGCAGCACGCTTAATACCGGCACGGCAAGGGCGAGAAAACCTTTGGTCATCACCCCCATGCCGCAGGTGATTCCCAGCAGTAAAAATCCTGCGCTTTTGCCTTTCCACGTCTGTGCCTGCATTGCCAGCCAGAAGCTGCACATTCCCGCCACCAGCCAGAATGCAATAAACGGATCGAGCACGGCATAAGTGCCGATGGCATAGACAATAAACAATGAGAGATAAATTACTGTGGCGAGTAGAGCCAGACGTTTATCGCGCCATAAGCGCAGAGTAAACCAGGTCACCAGCGCGGCAGTTAACAGGGTCGCAAAGATAACGCCTGCCCGCACACCAAAGTTATTCGCGCCAAATAGCCATTGCCCAATGCTGTTAATCCAGTATCCGGCAATGGGTTTTTCGAAATAACGTAGCCCTAACAGATGGGGCACAATCCAGTCGCCGGATGCCAGCATTTCCCGACTGATTTCCGCATAACGCGTTTCATCGGGTTGCCAGAGCAGACGCGTGCTGATCGGTAACAGGTAATAGCAGGCAATAAACGCGAAGAGGCCGATAAGGTAACGTACCGATTTCATCAGCGACTACCCGCAATTTGTTGGCAACCCAGCCAGCCTTCACGTCCGGCAATATTTCCGCGAACAACTTGTCCGAGCGGCAACGTCTCTGATAACAGTTCGCTTAAAGGGCAAAATGTCACGCCTTCCTGAGCTGCGCGTTTGAGGAGATCCACAAAATTATGCTGATAAGCGCAGCCTTCAACTTCTGCATGAATGGTATAAACCGGCGTGCCTTTATCTCGCAGGATGCGGTTGAGTAACCAACCGTTAAAATCTTCTGCTTTCACATCCCGACCAATCACTTCATCCCAGGTGGGTAAGGTCACCGGAATTTGCGCAGTGCCAGGGTTTCCTGATTCGAGCAATGGACGGAACGGCATGGCCCCACGACAATCGCTGTTGTAGCGCAAATGGAACGCTTCTTTTGCTTCGATCACCTTCTGGTCGGCACGCCAGCCCGCAGCGGCAGAACAGGTTACCGGTTGACCGATAATCTCTTCCAGAGTGCGAAGACCGCGTGCAATATCGTCGATCATTGTTTGCCGATCCCAGTTACCGCTACGGGCTTGCCAGGCATGGTGATCCCAGGCGTGCAGGCCGACTTCGTGATGTTTAGCCGCTTCACGAATGATATCGGCATTGGCATGACCAATCTCTTTACCTGGCCAGGCCGTACCTGCCAGTAAAATATCCCAGCCATAAAGCGATGCCGCGTTTGAGCGCAGCATCTTCCACAAAAACTGTGGCTTCACCAGTCGCCAGAGATGGCGGCCCATATTGTCCGGGCCGACGCTGAAAAAAATGCTGGCCTGAATATTATGCTTACTCAAGATTTCCAGCAGACGCGGCACGCCTTCACGGGTGCCACGAAAGGTATCGACATCAATGCGTAAGCCTACTTTGGTCATGATGGTTTATCCGTAAGATCAACGGTGCGCAGGAAGAAATTCAGCGTTTCGTCGATGGTTTCCTGCATATCAATTTTCGGCTCCCAGTCCAGGCAGCGGTGGGCATTGCGGATGCTCGGTTTACGATGCTCTACGTCCTGATATCCTTTGCCGTAGTAGCTGCTACTTTCGACAACGCGAAAGCCCGCAAACGGTGGGAAATGATGACGCAGCGGATGTTTTTCGAAGCTCGCCAGCAGCATCTCGCCCAGTTCCTCAATGCTCGCTTCGTTATCAGGATTGCCAATGTTGATAATTTCGCCGTCGCAGCGATTTCCCGCATTTTCGATAATGCGGTACAACGCCTCGATACCATCCCGGATATCAGTAAAGCAGCGTTTTTGTTTTCCGCCATCAATCAGCTTAATCGGTGAACCTTCTACCAGATTGAGAATGAGTTGCGTAATCGCGCGGGAGCTGCCAATTCGCGCTGCATTAAGGTTATCCAGTCGTGGTCCCATCCAGTTAAACGGGCGGAAGAGGGTGAACTGTAAACCCTCTTTTTCGCCATAGGCCCAGATAACCCGATCAAGTAATTGTTTTGACACCGAATAAATCCAGCGTGGTTTATTCACCGGGCCGACGATTAAATTAGAATGGTCCTCATCGAAGTATTTATCGCTACACATCCCATAAACTTCTGAAGTTGACGGGAAGATGATTCGCTTACGGTACTTCACGCAGTAGCGGATAATGCGCAGATTCTCTTCAAAATCGAGTTCAAATACGCGCAGCGGGTTGCGGGTATATTCAATCGGCGTGGCTATCGCCACCAGCGGCAAGACGACATCACATTTTTTGACGTGATACTCAATCCATTCGGAATGAATACTGATATCGCCTTCGACAAAGTGAAAATGCGGATGATTCAGAAAACGGCTTATCGCATCGCTGCCAATATCCAGACCGTAAACTTCATAATGATCTTCGCGCAGCAGGCGTTCTGTCAGATGGTTGCCAATAAAGCCATTTACCCCGAGGATGAGTACCCGGGTACGGCGTCGGGCGGTGCAGGCAGGCTGGCTATTCAAGCGTGAACCTTGCACCAGGCCCAGCGTCTGCGCTAATTGCGAGCCCTGCATAGTAATGCCGTCGCCCGCCTGTCCGGTGACGATTTCCAGCGCGCCATCGCCACAGGCAATCAACAGCGGTGCAATAGAAATCACGCTCCCCGGCTGTGCTTTGCTGGCATGAGGATGAACACGCGACGACCAGACGGTAAATTTCTGATTACCAACATAGCTGAAGGCACCTGGCCACGGATCGGCAACGGCACGCACCATGTTGTGCAGCACGGATGCCGGTTTATGCCATTCGAGGAAACTGTCATCTGGCGTTCTGCGACCAAAACAGGTGGCTTCGTTTTCGCGCTGGGCAATTTCCAGAATATTACCGTGTTTAATGGTGGGTAATGTCTGTTCCAGCAACTGGCGCGCGGCATGGCACAATTTATGATGCAGCGTAATGGCGATATCGTCTGGCGCAATGGCAATGCGCAGTTGCGCCACAATGGCCCCGGCATCGGCACGTTTCACCATTCGGTGCAATGTAACGCCAGTTTCCGTTTCACCGTTCACCAGCACCCAGTTCAGCGGCGCGCGACCACGATATTTTGGTAACAGCGAACCGTGCAGATTAAATGCACCCGCGGGAGCGAGCTGCAAAATCGCGTCGCAAATAAGATGGCGATAATAAAAAGAGAAAATCACCTCTGGTGCTAGGTGGGCAATGCGTTCCACCCACAGCGGATGATTAACGTTATCCGGCGCATAAACCGGAATGCCTCTTTCCGCCGCCAGACGAGCTACCGAACCATAAAAGGCTTTTTCACCGGGATTATCAGTATGAGTAAAAATAGCGCTAATTTCGTAACCGGCAGCCAGCAGGGCTTCAATACCGAGGCATCCCATATCGTGGTAGGCAAAAACGACGGTTTTCATTATTCATTTTCCTTGCTGGATGGACGGATAACTTGCTGAACAAAATAGCGGGGGCGGGCGCGGACATCGGTGTAGATCCTGCCGATATATTCACCGAGTAATCCCATGCCGATAAACTGAGCGCCAATAAAAGTAAACAGCACGGCAAATAGCATAAAGACGCCTTCTGCCGCCCATTGTGGTCCGAAGGTCAGGCGTAAAATCACCAGCAGCACCGCAATGCTAAAACCTCCAATCGCAATAATGCTGCCGAGCAGACTCAGCATACGTAGCGGCGTTGTGGTAAGGCAGGTCACCAGGTCGTACATCAAATTAATCAGGCGCATAAAACTGTATTTGGATTCACCAAACTCACGCTCGGAATGATGTACTGGAATTTCAATGGCACGGCGGGCGAAGATATTCGCCAGAATCGGGATAAAGGTGCTACGTTCATGGCAGTGCAACATCGCATCGACAATATGACGGCGATAGGCGCGCAGCATACAACCGTAGTCACCCATCGCTTTGCCGGTGGTGCGCTGAATAAGCCGGTTAATCATCTTCGAAGCTGTTTTACGAAACCAGCTGTCCTGGCGGTTCTGGCGTACAGTCCCTACCACGTCGTAACCTTCATCGGCTTTTGCCACCAGGCGGGGGATTTCTTCTGGCGGATTCTGGAGATCGGCATCAAGGGTAATAATTAAGTCGCCGGTAACGTGACTGAATCCCGCCATAATCGCTGAATGTTGCCCGTAATTGCGGTTAAGCAAAATAGACACAATATGGCTGTTCTCCGCTTGTGAGGCTTCGACCAGCATATGCGCGGAATTATCGCTACTGCCGTCATCAATCAGCAGGATCTCATACTCTTTCCCCAACGATTCACAGGCTGTGGTGGTGCGCCTGATTAATTCCGGTAAGCTTTCCTGCTCGTTATAAACGGGAATAACCACCGAGACTTTCTTAACAGGGTGGATTTCAAACATGGCTTATTGTCCTGCGAGTTGCTGAAGGGCTGTGATGACACGGTCGGCATCGGCGGTAGTCATATCCGGGAACAGCGGCAAAGAACAGATGCGTTCGCTATTCCATTCGGTATTCGGTAACGACAGCGTGGGAAAACGCTCGCGATAATATTTTTGTGTGTGAGCGGCGCGGAAATGTAACCCGGTACCAATGCCTCTTTCTTTTAACGCTTCCATCAACGCATCGCGACTGATACCACAACGTTGTTCATCGACACGAATAATAAACAGATGCCAGGCGTGAACGTGCGGCCAGGCGGGAAGGCTTAATGGCTGAAAGGGGAGAGCTGCCAGTGCTTGCTGATATTGCTGGGCAATTTCGCGCCGACGGGTGTTGAGGTGCTCTAATTTTGCTAACTGTGTCAGGGCAATTGCGGCGTTAATATCGGTCAGATTGTACTTATAGCCCGGTGTTAAGACTTCAGCCTGCGGTGCACGGCCCCAGGTTTGTCTGTCATAGGCATCGACACCCAGACCGTGAAATTTCAGCATCCGTAGCTGGCGGGCAAGGTTTTCATTATCAGTTACAATCAGGCCACCTTCCGCACAGGTAATATTTTTAATGGCATGAAATGAAAAAATAGCGGTACCTTTTGCGCCAATATGTCGCCCTTTGTAATACGTACCGACGGCATGGGCAGCATCTTCGATAACTGCGATGCCGTAACGTTCGCCAATGGCGCGAATGGCGTCAATATCTGCTGGCGCACCGGCATAATGCACCGGAATGATGGCTTTAGTGCGTGGCGTTATGGCTGACTCGATCGCTTCAGGCGTGACCATCAGCGTATCGCGGTCGACATCCACCATTACCGGCGTTGCACCCAACAAGGAAATCATATTGAGGGTTGAAACCCAGGTCAGGGAAGGCGTAATCACTTCATCGCCCTTGCCAATTTCCAACGCCATTAGCGTGATATGCATTCCGGCGGTGGCTGAACTGACCGCGATGGCATGCTGATTTCCCGTCAACTGGCAAAAGGCTTGCTCAAGCGCCTGATTCTTCGGACCGGTTGTGATCCAACCGGATTCGAGAACCTCTTTAACTGCAGCGAGTTCCTCCACGCCCATTGCTGGTCGCGAAAAAGGCAAAAATTCTGACATTGCTTTTCCTTCCGCCATTGAATACCTGTCCACTTATATTTGCTATAAAGAGTGTTGTGTATATTTTGCCATTTGGAGCGAAATTTTAAGGATAGAATATTAACTTAACCTTAAGAAACTAATATTAGACGTAAATATTGAAATTTTTATATTTTTTCTTATTTAGGCTTTGCATTTGGCAAAATTTTGAGGCATTTTGCCGACATCGTAGGATTTTTAATATTACACCAACTGCTAATTATCGCCAGAAATGTCGCTCAATTTTACGGTAATTGTCTGGTTGCGCTTGTCTATAGGTGGAGTTTACGTGTTAGCTTTTTGCCGCTCATCATTGAAGTCAAAAAAATATTTCATCATTTTACTGGCGCTCGCTGCAATTGCCGGACTGGGTACTCATGCCGCCTGGAGTAGCAATGGTTTGCCACGTATCGACAATAAAACATTGGCCAGACTGGCACAGCAGCACCCGGTTGTCGTTTTGTTTCGCCATGCTGAACGTTGCGATCGTTCAACCAATCAATGCTTGTCAGATAAAACAGGTATTACGGTTAAAGGTACCCAGGATGCCCGTGAACTGGGCAACGCTTTTAGCGCTGACATCCCTGATTTCGATCTTTATTCCAGTAATACCGTCCGGACCATTCAGTCGGCGACCTGGTTTTCCGCGGGTAAAAAGCTGACGGTAGATAAACGACTTCTTCAGTGCGGTAATGAGATTTATAGTGCAATTAAGGACTTACAAAGCAAAGCGCCTGATAAAAATATCGTTATTTTCACCCATAATCATTGCCTGACATATATTGCTAAAAATAAGCGTGATGCGACATTTAAACCTGATTATCTGGATGGTTTAGTCATGCATGTGGAAAAAGGCAAAGTTTATCTGGATGGGGAATTCGTTAACCACTAAATTTTCAATCTGACAGCCAGTGATGGCTGTCATCATTGTTAAAGAAGACCTTTCAAACGTAACGTTTTTCGGGTGGCAACATTTAAATCATTATGCACCAGATCTTCAGGTTTTACCCACGCGTAGTCCTGAAACTCTTCGTTTATTTTCACTTCTCGGTTGGCAGAAACGCAGTCAAAAATCAGGTAAATCATATAAATCTCTTCCTTGCGACCATCTGCATACGTCTTGGTGCGAATATCATCGCTGAAGGTCCACGGCGTGATTTCTGTCAAAAGCAGCTGTTCTCCCAGTTCTTCGCGAATTTCGCGGCGTAGTGCCTCTTCAATTCGTTCGCCAGACTCCACGCCGCCACCCGAAAGCGCCCATTGACCGGGGAAAACGCCGCGATCGTCGGCCATTTTACACAGCAAATAAGCACCATCATTTTGAATCAAAGGGCATACAATAGTCCGTTGTCGCATAGGGGTATTCCTTATAAATAAAAAGAAACCATGAGAATACGGTAACTCAGAAATATGTGAAAGTGACAGTAATCTCTTTTGCAATGATAACTGCACTTATTATTATTTTTGTGTGTATCGGTAAAGTGTGTTTATTTTTTCGGCGTTTAATTATTTAAGAAGTATTTAGTTACAATAAGTGACTAGATCCCTTTTTTCGCTCATTGAATCCTCTGTGCCAGGCAGTACAATCCCGCAGCTTTGGGAATTTTGATTAATTGCTTGTGGGAAAGGGGATAATGAAAAAAATTGCGCTAGCAGGTCTGGCCGGAATGCTGTTGGTTTCTGCATCGGTCAATGCAATGAGCATCAGCGGCCAGGCGGGTAAAGAATACACCAATATTGGTGTCGGTTTTGGGACTGAATCGACGGGCCTGGCTTTAAGCGGTAACTGGACACATAACGACGACGACGGTGACGTCGCGGGCGTGGGGCTGGGGTTGAATCTGCCTCTCGGGCCGTTAATGGCGACCGTTGGCGGAAAAGGCGTTTACACCAACCCGAATTACGGCGATGAAGGTTATGCCGCAGCGGTAGGAGGTGGTTTGCAGTGGAAAATTGGCAACAGCTTCCGTTTGTTTGGCGAGTATTACTACTCTCCGGATTCGCTCTCCAGCGGTATTCAAAGTTATGAGGAAGCGAATGCTGGCGCGCGTTACACCATTATGCGTCCAGTCAGTATTGAGGCGGGTTATCGCTACCTGAATCTGTCGGGTAAAGACGGTAACCGCGACAACGCCGTGGCTGACGGCCCGTATGTTGGGGTTAACGCCAGTTTCTGATCCCTTCCGGCGCGGCATTCTGTCGCGCCATTCAGTTTCTTACTACGCCTTATCTCCCTTTGCGTTATAGTGATTCGATAACAAAAGCAGGAGATAACCATGTTAAAAGTGGAAATGCTATCCACCGGGGATGAAGTGTTACACGGGCAAATCGTTGACACTAACGCTGCCTGGCTGGCCGATTTTTTCTTTCATCAGGGGCTGCCATTATCTCGCCGCAATACGGTGGGGGATAACCTTGATGACTTAGTCACCATTCTTCGCGAACGTAGTCAGCACGCCGATGTGCTGATCGTTAACGGCGGGCTGGGACCGACCAGCGATGATTTAAGCGCACTCGCCGCTGCGACAGCAAAAGGTGAAGGCATGGTGCTGCATGAAGCCTGGCTCAAAGAGATGGAACGCTATTTCCACGAACGTGGACGAGTAATGGCACCGAGCAACCGTAAACAAGCGGAGCTGCCTGCCAGTGCTGAATTTATCAATAACCCGGTAGGCACCGCCTGTGGTTTTGCCGTGCAGCTTAATCGTTGCCTGATGTTCTTTACTCCCGGCGTACCGTCAGAATTTAAGGTGATGGTCGAGCACGAAATCCTGCCGCGTCTGCGCGAGCGTTTTTCTTTACCACAGCCGCCGGTTTGTCTGCGTTTAACTACCTTTGGTCGTTCGGAAAGCGATCTGGCACAAAGCCTGGACACTCTACAACTGCCGCCGGGCGTAACAATGGGCTATCGCTCTTCAATGCCGATTATCGAACTGAAACTCACCGGACCGGCAAGCGAGCAACAGGCGATGGAAAAACTGTGGCTGGACGTTAAACGTGTTGCCGGACAGAGCGTGATTTTCGAAGGCACCGAAGGACTGCCCGCGCAGATCAGTCGCGAATTGCAAAACCGCCAGTTCAGCCTGACGTTGAGCGAGCAATTCACCGGTGGTTTATTGGCTTTGCAACTTTCTCGCGCAGGTGCTCCATTGCTGGCGTGTGAAGTGGTTCCTTCACAGGAAGAAACCCTGGCGCAAACTGCGCACTGGATTACAGAACGGCGGGCCAACCATTTTGCCGGGCTGGCACTGGCTGTTTCGGGTTTCGAGAACGAACATCTCAACTTTGCGCTAGCCACACCAGACGGCACTTTCGCTCTGCGTGTGCGTTTCAGCACTACGCGCTACAGCCTGGCTATCCGTCAGGAAGTGTGCGCAATGATGGCACTGAATATGCTGCGCCGTTGGTTAAACGGCCAGGATATCGCCAGTGAGCATGGCTGGATTGAGGTTATTGAGTCCATGACCTTATCTGTCTGATTCCGCCACTCTGTGCCGGTTTACTGCACCGGCACATTCCCCCTCCGGCAAAACTTGTCCAACCCTCCCTACGGTGAGCGTGGTGTTGGGGCCAGTGTGGCACGGGCTGCGCGCTGGGGACGCATTGAGAATTACATGGCGCAAGTCAACGATTCGCTTTGTCTGTTAGTGCAGGTGGAAAGTAAAACGGCACTGGATAACCTGGACGAGATCCTCGACGTCGAAGGGATTGATGGCGTGTTTATTGGACCAGCGGATCTTTCTGCGTCGTTGGGCTACCCGGATAACGCCGGGCACCCGGAAGTGCAGCGAATTATTGAAACCAGCATTCGGCGGATCCGTGCTGCGGGTAAAGCGGCTGGTTTTCTGGCTGTGGCTCCTGATATGGCGCAGCAATGCCTGGCGTGGGGAGCGAACTTTGTCGCTGTTGGCGTTGACACGATGCTCTACAGCGATGCCCTGGATCAACGACTGGCGATGTTTAAATCAGGCAAAAATGGGCCACGCATAAAAGGTAGTTATTGATATCAAAGGCCCATGGGGATCGGCTGTGGGCCTGTGTTAATTAGTGGTTATTCGCTGCCAGATCGGCTTCGCTTAGCTGGGTGGCCGCGAGCACCTGGTCACGATCAATGCCCTGTTCCAGCATGCGCAAAGCAATTTTAATGGCTTGTTCATGCATACCTTCCTGCCAGCCAATTTGATGCCCTTCCTGCCGTAGCCGTTCAGCAATAGTCATTAATCTCTCCTTTTGTAGTGGTGAACGTTCGGCAATCTCCTCAATAAAACGGGTGAAACGGGAGGTATCGCCGCATTGCAGCAGATAATTAAACAGTGTTTGTAGCTGGCTGTCATTAGTGAAGCCTCTAACCAAAAGCGTGGTGATCCTGTCGACCATGCCGATTAAATCGCGGTCGCGAATATGCTTTTGAATCAGTTCCAGCAGAGCTATACGCCGATGTTGCATGATCTCATCGTCAGGTACGATGGTGATATCCACCAACGGAAAAGCTTCGGTGTACAACTGCCGGGCAAGTTGCGGATCGTCAAACTCATCCAGCCAGTTAAGTGAGTACGGGTAGGGCGATGTTTCGCCATGATAAAACAGCAATGGCACCACCAGCGGAACTCTGTCATAGCCTTTATCCAGGTGACGCTGCATGGCGGCAGTGGCATAGCGCATTAGCCGAAAAGCCATATTCTTTTCTGCAGAGCTTTGATGTTCAATCACGCAGTAGATATAGCCGTCACCGTCGCTGGTTTCCACGGACCACAAAACATCCGAGTAGTAAGCGCGTAAACTTTTTTCAATAAAACTAGTGGGTTCCAGGCGTAAGGTTTGCAGGTTGCAAAGCTTGCGCAGTGGTTCTGGTAAATGTATTTCGAGAAAATCCCGTGCGGTTTCGGGTGTGAACATAAAGGTTTTAAACACCGCATCATGCGGGGAGGATGTTGTTGATTCGGTCATGGTTGTCCGTCACCTGATATTTATGATGACGCGACATTACGTCTATCCCGGGCCTTTGACATCTGTCAGTTTCAGCCTTTGCGAGACATTTTCAGAGGAATTTTCAAAGCGTTGCAACGCATACATGGTGCGTGGAATCGCGCTCGCAAAAATGCCCGATAAGCAATGTGCTTACCGGGCATCAAAAGGTCGGTTAAGCCAGCGCCTGGGCCAGTAGCGTAATCGGATGTTCGCAGCGAAGGCTCGTGGACATCTCAATCTGCCATTTGCAGGTTTCGCAGTCGGTGATGACCAGATCCGCGCCGCTCTCTTCTATCTGGCGGAACAGTGGCGCACCGATGGCTTGTGAGGTGGGGTAGTTCTCTTTTTTGAAACCGTAAGTACCCGCAATACCGCAGCACTGGGAATCCAGCACCGTTAACTCAAGCCCCGGGATTTTACGCAACAGCTCCAGGGTGTAGAGCGTCCAGCCCATTTTTTCCATATGGCACGGAGTGTGATAAACCACTTTCAGCGGCAGCGGTTTCAGCGGTAACGTTTTGCCTTCGTCCAGCTTGCGCCACAGCCAGCGGGTTGCCAGTTCGATATGATCGCGCAAGCCTTTGTTGTCGACATTCAGCACTTCCGGGTATTCGTCGCGCAGGGCAAATGTACAGGTTGAGGAGGTGGCAATCACCGGAATGCCTTTTACTCCCACAGCTTCGCGGATCGACTCTACATTCGTAATTGCCTGTTTGCGTGCTTTATCGGTAAAGCCGTTGGCGATTAGCGGTACGCCGCAGCATTTTTCTTTGCTGAGCAGTTGTACACCGGTACCCATTGCGTTGAGCACTTTAATTAAATCTTTACCTAACTGCGGATGGTTGTAGTTAACGAAGCAGCCGTGAAAGAAAGCGACCTGGTCTTTATATTGTGCTTGCTGAGCCGCTATGCTGCGATACCAGCGACGGAACGTGCCGAAGGAGTATTTCGGTAGCGTGCGGCGATGATCGATTTTTAACGCCGCATCAAGCAGCTGCCGCACCGGTTTCAGCGAGGTAGCGGTGTTGACGATTGGTGCGAACGGCGTGGAAACGCTACCCATCAGGTCGGTATGACTCAACACAAAATTACGCAGCGACGGGCGCGTGGTGTCATATTTTGCCCGCGCGCGCTGGATAATATCGCCAATCTTCACATCGGACGGGCAGGCGACTTCACAACGTTTGCAGTTGATGCAATATTTCAGCGCCTCGTCATACAGTGCGCCATCTTTCAAACGCAGACGCTCGCCATCCGGCCCGGCTTGTTTTGGCCCTGGATAACCGGGATTCACCCGGCTCACCGGGCAGGCGGTGGTGCAGACGGTGCACTTAATGCAGTTTTCGAAGCTGGTGTCGTTCATTGTTGGCCTCCTGCGCGTTGGGCAATCTGTTGAGCGGCATGTAAAGCACTGACGGCACAAACACCGCCGCCGCATCCCTGGGCGATGGGATCAAATCCGCCCAGCACCGAACCGATGGCAAACAGGTTCTCAATGGTTTGCCCTGCCTGCGACGGGCGTAGCGTCTCATCAGTGGTTACACCGAACTGCTGCCACGGTTGCGGCGCAAAAAAATCGCCCTTATACCATTCACCCCGCGTGGCGGTTTGTAGCACATCAAGGCCGAGAATCGGCTCGCGAATGCCGTTACGTTCCGCTACCAGTCCGCCACTAAAGAAACTGCCGCTGGCGAGAACCGCGAAACGTGGACGTAGCGGAATATCGGCGTGATTGCGGGTCCAGATTTCATTCACTACGCCATTTTTACAGGTCACTTTTTTCACTTCATCGCCCGGCATCCACACGCCACCCTGGCGCACAAACTGGCGCTGTAACTGGTTTTGCAGACGAATGCCCAGCACGGAAGGCGGCAGCGTTGGCAAAAGCATCAGTGAACAAGGTAGTTTTTCATTCAACCAACGCCACAGTTTGTCATCGGCCAGGCCGAAGCAGGCGGGCATCAGGATCATTTCGCAGGTATTGGCGACAGGAATAAGCGCATCAAGTAACAGCGGCCAGTTTTCTTCATTATCAAGGAAACGGGCGATATTCACAGCGCGAAATTCGGTGGCGTTATTGCGCAGGACATCCAGTTCCGGCAGCTCTATTTCTGCGGTTTCAAACGAAAGATCCAGTTCGCGCAACGAAGCCGCCGCAAGATGCGCCTGGAAATCCATCAGCCCGCTTATCCCCACTACACATATCTTCTTCGCGGGTAGCGGCCAGACGGGAACTTCTGGCGAACTTAACCAGGTTGCACGCAAAGTGCCGAGCGGGGTAACGCGCTGATGGGCCAGTTCCACGCTGCCCTGCAATTGCGCACCGCTTTCAGCGATCAATGCCTGCGCCTGGCAAGCGAGATCGAGCACGCGTTGTGGTTCGAGAAGACTGTAAGGATGGGCTGGTGCCTGCTGACGCAAAGATTCCAGTCCACTGTGAATGTCTGTCACCGGTTGACCATCAGGCAGATGGCTCAGCAAATCCAGCGAACCGGATGAGAAATGCAGCGCGCTTTGACCACGCGTGACAATGGCACAGCGCAGGCCGTGTTTTTGCAGTTGCAGGCCACAGAGTAATCCGGCGAGGCCGCCGCCCATAATGACAGTATCAAAGCGCATCTTTCTGCTCCTTCTCCAGACCACACAGTCCCTGATAAACCCAGCGGGTAAATTCGCTTTCGCGCAGTGCGTCTCCCCAGGCGATGGGTTGCACGCCTTTCCAGCGTTCGTTAAGGAAGGTGGAAAGTTGCTCGATAGATTGCGCGGACGTCGTGACGTTAAAACGTTGCAGCAGTCCGGCAGCGCGGCAGGCGCAGAGTTCGCCCTGGCAGGTACCCATCCCCACACGGGTACGACGGCGTAAATCCAGCAGGCTATTAACGTTTAAATTTTCTACCGCGTACTGAACTTCACCCGCAGTTACCGCTTCGCACTCACATACCAGGCTACGATGCAGACGGCCTTCGCTCAGCCAGGCAGGCGTGCGATCGCCATGACGATAAACCGCAGAACCGCGCAGCGGGGCAGGCAGGGAGATGACTTTACGCAAGGTAACTTCAGCGGGTTCTTGTGAACCAGGCAGTGCCAGATCGGCAGTCGTACAGGGGCGCGTGTTGCCCAGTTTGCGGCATACCGCGTCGGTAGCCCATTCAGCCATCAGCCGATAGGTCATCAGTTTGCCACCGGTGATGGTGATAAATCCGTCCAGACCATCGCGTTCAGCATGGTCGAGCAGCACGATGCCACGGCTGACGTTACGTCCGCTCGGGTCGTCATCGCTGGCAACCAGCGGGCGCACGCCAGAATAGGCCCGCAAAATGCGCGTTTTCGCCATCACGGGGGCCAGTTTTTCCCCTTCACGCAGCAGAATATCAACCTCTTCTGCCGTCACTCGATTATCGTCAATCTCGTTGTAATCAATACGTAAAGAGGTGGTGCCAATCAGCGAAATGGTATCGCCAGGCACCAGAATATCGGCGTCGGAAGGTTTACGGCAGCGGTTGATCACATGCTGGTTAATGCGGTGATCCATGATCAGCAGCGATCCTTTCGCCGGGAACATGCGAATGCGCAGATCGGCATATTCGGCAATGTGTTGCCCCCAGATCCCAGCGGCATTAACCACGACAGGTGCATGAAGGGCCTGAGTTTCGCCGGTGAGATGATTACGTACACGAACACCGCACACCGTCGCGCCTTCACGAATCAGCCCCGTGACTTCATGAGCGGTAAGGATAACGGCACCGTGTTCTTTGGCATCCAGCATGTTTGCTGCGGTCAGACGAAATGGATCAACGGTGCCATCCGGAACTTTCACCGCGCCAATCAGTGCCGGGTTAACGGCAGGTTCGATAATGCGCGCTTGCTGCGGGTCTATAGCTTCTGCGCTGATCCCTGCTTCTTCGCAGGCGCGAATAAAAGTGGCCTGGAATGAGAGGTCATCTTCCGGCAGGGTGATAAACAGGCCGTTGGTTGGTTCAACGCAGTGACGTGCAATGCGTTTCAGGATCTGGTTTTCACTAATGCATTCGCGGGCCGATTCCGCATCGGTTACCGCATAGCGCGCACCGCTGTGCAGCAGGCCGTGGTTACGCCCGGTGGCACCGGTTGCGATGTCGTGGCGCTCAACCAAAATCACGCGCAGCCCGCGCAGGGCACAGTCGCGGGCAATCCCGGCTCCCGTTGCGCCGCCACCAATGATAATCACGTCACTTGATTGCGAGTCGCGAGTTTTCATTGTTATCCCTCTGAAGTTCGTTTTTTACCATTTAGCCATAGTAAAAACATGAATTGTTTGATTTCGCGCATATTCGCTCATAATTCGAAAGTGAAACGTGATTTCATGCGTCATGCTGAACATTTTGTAAATCTTATTTAATAATGTGTGCGGCAATTCACATTTAATTTCTGAATGTTTTCTTAACATCGCGGCAACTAAAGAAACGGCAGGTTCTCCCACTGAATCAGTCTGTTAATCATAAATAAGACCACGGGCCACGGAGGCTTTCAATGTTGAGTATTTTTAAACCAGCGCCACACAAAGCGCGCTTACCTGCCGCGGAGATCGATCCGACTTATCGTCGATTGCGCTGGCAAATTTTCCTGGGGATATTCTTTGGCTATGCGGCTTACTATTTGGTTCGTAAGAACTTTGCGCTTGCTATGCCTTATCTGGTTGAGCAGGGATTCTCACGCGGTGATTTAGGTTTTGCCCTTTCGGGGATCTCGATTGCTTATGGATTTTCGAAATTCATCATGGGTTCGGTATCGGATCGCTCGAATCCGCGCGTTTTCCTGCCCGCAGGTTTGATTCTGGCGGCGGCAGTGATGTTGTTTATGGGCTTTGTGCCATGGGCGACGTCGAGCATTGCGGTGATGTTTGTACTGTTGTTCCTCTGCGGTTGGTTCCAGGGGATGGGGTGGCCGCCGTGTGGTCGTACTATGGTGCACTGGTGGTCGCAGAAAGAACGTGGCGGCATTGTGTCAGTGTGGAACTGTGCGCACAACGTCGGTGGTGGTATTCCGCCGCTGCTGTTCCTGCTGGGGATGGCCTGGTTCAATGACTGGCATGCGGCGCTCTATATGCCTGCTTTCTGCGCCATTCTGGTGGCATTATTCGCCTTTGCGATGATGCGCGATACCCCGCAATCTTGTGGTTTGCCGCCGATCGAAGAGTACAAAAATGATTACCCGGACGACTATAACGAAAAAGCGGAACAGGAACTGACGGCGAAGCAGATCTTCATGCAGTACGTGTTGCCGAACAAATTGCTGTGGTATATCGCCATCGCCAACGTGTTCGTTTATCTGCTGCGTTACGGCATCCTCGACTGGTCACCGACTTACCTGAAAGAGGTTAAACATTTCGCGCTGGATAAATCTTCCTGGGCCTACTTCTTCTATGAGTATGCGGGTATTCCGGGCACCCTGCTGTGCGGCTGGATGTCGGATAAAGTCTTCCGTGGCAACCGTGGGGCAACCGGCGTTTTCTTTATGACACTGGTGACCATCGCGACTATCGTTTACTGGATGAACCCGGCAGGTAACCCAACCGTCGATATGATTTGTATGATTGTTATCGGCTTCCTGATCTACGGTCCTGTGATGCTGATCGGTCTGCATGCGCTGGAACTGGCACCGAAAAAAGCGGCAGGTACGGCAGCGGGCTTTACCGGGCTGTTTGGTTACCTGGGCGGTTCGGTGGCGGCGAGCGCGATTGTTGGCTACACCGTGGACTTCTTCGGCTGGGATGGCGGCTTTATGGTAATGATTGGCGGCAGCATTCTGGCGGTTATCTTGTTGATTGTTGTGATGATTGGCGAAAAACGTCGCCATGAACAATTACTGCAAAAACGCAACGGAGGCTAATGGCATGAAATTGAAGCTGAAAAACCTTAGCATGGCGATCATGATGAGCACTATAGTCATGGGAAGCAGTGCAATGGCGGCGGACAGCAACGAAAAAATAGTCATCGCCCATCGCGGTGCCAGTGGATATTTGCCGGAGCATACGCTGCCAGCAAAAGCGATGGCGTATGCGCAGGGAGCGGATTATCTGGAACAGGATTTGGTGATGACCAAAGACGACCATCTGGTTGTTCTGCATGACCATTATCTCGATCGTGTTACTGATGTTGCCGATCGTTTCCCGGATCGGGCGCGCAAAGACGGTCGTTACTACGCGATAGATTTCACGCTGGATGAAATTAAGTCGCTGAAATTTACCGAAGGTTTCGATATTGAAAACGGTAAAAAAGTGCAGACTTATCCGGGGCGTTTCCCAATGGGTAAGTCCGACTTCCGGGTGCACACCTTTGAAGAAGAGATTGAATTTGTTCAGGGGTTAAATCACTCTACCGGGAAAAATATCGGTATTTATCCTGAAATCAAAGCGCCGTGGTTCCATCATCAGGAAGGGAAGGATATTGCGGCAAAAACGCTGGAAGTGCTGAAGAAATATGGTTACACCGGTAAGGACGACAAAGTTTATTTGCAATGTTTTGATGCTGATGAGCTGAAGCGTATTAAGAATGAGCTGGAACCTAAAATGGGCATGGATCTCAATCTGGTACAGTTGATTGCCTATACCGACTGGAATGAAACGCAGCAGAAACAGCCGGATGGAAGCTGGGTTAATTACAACTACGACTGGATGTTTAAGCCGGGTGCTATGAAACAGGTGGCGGAATATGCCGACGGTATCGGGCCGGATTACCATATGTTGATTGAGGAAACATCGCAGCCGGGTAATATCAAACTCACTGGCATGGTGCAAGATGCTCAGCAGAATAAACTGGTAGTGCATCCTTATACCGTGCGGTCAGATAAACTGCCTGAATACACTACTGATGTGAATCAGTTATATGATGCTCTGTATAACAAAGCGGGTGTAAATGGGCTGTTTACTGATTTCCCTGATAAGGCAGTAAAATTCCTTAATAAAGAGTAATGCTACTGCAGGATGGCGTTCATGCGCCATCCTGTCTCACATCAAATTTTTCCATTCACCACGAGTTGTTCCGTACACGTTTGTAGTAAAAACAGTGGACTGCCTTCTACCGGCTTTTCTTTAGCCAACAACGAAATCTGTCGATAGAAGGTTGGTTCGTGAGGAACGGAACACAATTCACCTGCAATGCTTTTCAGCGTTAACTCTGGTTGTAAGGCGATGCCTAATCCCTGTCGAATAAACTTCATCGCTGTATCCGACTGATTAAATTCACATTTTATCTACTGGGCGCACTATTAGTGGTAGTGGCTGGTGGAATCTATGCGCTGCAAATGAAGGGTAAAAGCGGTGTCACGCTAGTAGTGGCAAAAGAAATTCATTAATACGACACGTTTCATTAAGATTTTCCTCAGGTAACCACCTATAGTCATTGTCGTTAATAAAAATGACAGGCGATAGGGTATGGCAGTTTCAGCAAAGTACGACGAATTTAATCACTGGTGGGCAACAGAGGGCGACTGGGTTGAAGAGCCTAACTATCGCCGTAATGGTATGAGCGGGGTGCAATGCGTCGAGCGCAACGGCAAAAAGCTGTATGTAAAGCGCATGACGCATCATCTGTTTCATTCCGTACGTTATCCGTTCGGCCGACCAACGATTGTCCGTGAGGTTGCGGTAATTAAAGAACTGGAACGGGCCGGTGTCATCGTGCCGAAGATCGTTTTTGGTGAAGCGGTGAAAATTGAGGGTGAATGGCGAGCGTTGCTGGTGACTGAAGATATGGCGGGGTTCATCAGCATTGCTGACTGGTATGCCCAGCATGCAGTATCGCCTTATTCTGACGAAGTACGGCAAGCCATGTTGAAAGCAGTGGCGCTGGCGTTTAAGAAAATGCATAGCATTAATCGTCAGCATGGCTGTTGTTATGTTCGCCATATCTATGTGAAAACAGAAGGTAATGCAGAAGCTGGTTTTCTTGACCTGGAGAAAAGTCGTCGCCGCTTGCGTCGCGATAAAGCGATTAATCATGACTTCCGCCAGCTGGAAAAATATCTGGAGCCAATCCCCAAAGCGGACTGGGAGCAGGTGAAAGCGTATTACTACGCCATGTAATCGTTGTAGGCCAGATAAGACGCATAAGCGTTGTATCTGGCACTACAACCAATTCACATCTCGATTTCAATATCGCCTTTTGCCCGGCAACAACAGGGCAAAATTTCCCCCGGCTGAATAAAGGCTAACGGTTCGGCAATCCAGTCAACCTGACCTGCAACCAGACGGGTGCGACAGGAGCCGCAGTAACCTTCGCGACACTGATACTCAACCGCCACATTGTGGGATTCCAGCGCCGCCAGAAGGGAAGGGTGTTCATCCTGGCACAGCAGTTGTGTGCCAGTGATGCGCAGGGTAACGCGGGCCATCAGAGTTGGAAGTTACTCAAATCGTCGGTGTCCACTTCCGCGTCAATCTGCCCGACCAGATAAGAACTGACTTCCACTTCCTGCGGAGCAACCTGCACGTTATCAGACACCAGCCAGGTGTTGATCCATGGGATCGGGTTGGAGCGCGTCTGGAACGGCAGATCCAAACCGACTGCCTGCATACGGATATTGGTGATGTATTCAACGTACTGGCAGAGAATGTCTTTATTCAGACCAATCATCGAACCGTCGCGGAACAGATAATCCGCCCAGTCTTTCTCCTGTTGAGCTGCCTGAACAAACAGGTCATAGCACTCCTGCTTACACTCTTCGGCAATTTCCGCCATCTCAGGATCGTCCGCGCCGCTGCGCAGCAGATTCAGCATATGCTGGGTGCCGGTCAGGTGCAGGGCTTCGTCGCGGGCAATCAGGCGAATAATTTTGGCGTTGCCTTCCATCAATTCGCGTTCTGCAAATGCGAAGGAACAAGCAAAGCTGACGTAGAAACGAATCGCTTCCAGCGCGTTAACGCTCATCAGGCAGAGATACAGTTTTTTCTTCAGCTCGCGCAGGCTAACGGTCACAGTTTTACCGTTAACGGTGTGGGTACCTTCGCCCAGCAGATGCCAGTAGCTGGTCATTTCGATCAGCTCATCGTAATAGCTGGAGATCCCTTCCGCACGTTTCTGGATCTGCTCGTTGGTGACGATATCGTCAAACACAACAGACGGATCGTTAACGATATTACGAATGATATGAGTATAGGAACGGGAATGAATCGTTTCTGAGAACGCCCAGGTTTCGACCCAGGTCTCCAGTTCCGGGATCGAGATCAGCGGCAGCAGTGCCACGTTCGGGCTACGGCCCTGAATGGAATCCAGCAGCGTCTGATATTTCAGGTTGCTGATAAAGATGTGTTTTTCGTGTTCAGGCAGTGCCTGGTAATCGATACGGTCGCGAGAAACGTCAACTTCTTCCGGACGCCAGAAGAAAGAGAGCTGCTTTTCGATCAGCTTTTCGAAGATGTCATATTTTTGCTGATCGTAGCGAGCCACGTTGACCGGCTGACCAAAGAACATCGGTTCTTTGAGCTGATCATTTTTCGTCTGTGAAAAGGTGGTATATGCCATGAGTGTGTCCTGTGGTTTTATTACCCCTCACCCTAACCCTCTCCCGCAAGGGGAGAGGGGACGGTTTGGTGCAAAGGCTGGGGGATTATCAGATCTTACATGCGCCGCTTTCGCAGCCATCGTCCTGGATTGACGGCACCAGATCGTCCTGCGCGTCTTCAGCGCCGTCACGGGTGTTCTGATAATACAGCGTTTTGACCCCGAATTTGTAGGCGGTGAGCAGGTCTTTCAGCAACTGCTGCATCGGCACTTTTCCTGACGGGAAACGTGACGGATCGTAGTTGGTGTTAGCAGAGATCGACTGATCGATAAATTTCTGCATGATACCTACCAGTTGCAGGTAGCCATCGTTACCCGGCATTTCCCACAGCAGCTCATAGGCGTCGTGCAGGTGCTCGTAGTCCGGCACCACCTGGCGCAAAATACCGTCTTTCGACGCTTTGATGCTGACGTAACCGCGCGGCGGTTCAATACCGTTAGTGGCGTTAGAGATCTGTGAAGAAGTCTCTGACGGCATCAGGGCAGAAAGCGTGGAGTTACGCAGGCCGTGCGTTTTGATTGATTCACGCAATGCTTCCCAGTCGTAATGCAGCGGCTCATTAGCGATGGTATCCAGATCTTTCTTATAGGTATCGATCGGCAGGATCCCTTTCGCGTAAGTGGTTTCGTTAAACCACGGGCACGCGCCTTGCTCTTTTGCCAGCTCGTTAGACGCTTTCAGCAGGTAATACTGAATCGCTTCGAAGGTTTTATGCGTCAGGTTGTTGGCGCTGCCGTCGGAGTAACGCACACCGTGCTTCGCCAGGTAGTAAGCGAAGTTGATCACACCAATACCCAGCGTACGACGACCCATCGCTCCACGTTTGGCGGCCGGGATCGGGTAATCCTGATAATCCAGCAGCGCGTCAAGTGCACGAACCGCCAGAATTGCTAGCTCTTCCAGTTCATCCAGGCTATTAATTGCGCCCAGGTTGAAAGCAGACAGCGTACACAGCGCGATTTCACCGTTCTCGTCGTTGACGTCGTTCAGCGGTTTGGTCGGCAGGGCTATCTCCAGGCACAGGTTAGACTGACGCACTGGCGCGATGGCCGGATCAAACGGGCTATGGGTATTGCAGTGGTCAACGTTCTGAATATAGATACGACCGGTAGACGCACGTTCCTGCATCATCAGCGAGAACAGCTCAACGGCTTTCACACGCTGCTTGCGGATGCTGTCGTCTTTCTCATATTTGGTATACAGGCGTTCAAACTCTTCCTGATCGGCGAAGAATGCGTCGTACAGCCCCGGTACGTCGGACGGGCTGAACAGGGTGATATCTTCACCTTTCAGCAGGCGGGTATACATCAGTTTGTTGATCTGTACCCCGTAGTCCATATGGCGCACGCGGTTGCCTTCCACACCACGGTTGTTTTTCAACACCAGCAGGCTTTCCACTTCCAGATGCCACATCGGGTAGAACAGCGTTGCCGCACCGCCGCGCACGCCGCCCTGAGAGCAGGATTTCACCGCTGTCTGGAAATGTTTGTAGAACGGAATACAGCCGGTATGGAACGCTTCACCACCGCGAATCGGGCTACCCAGCGCACGAATACGCCCGGCGTTGATGCCGATCCCGGCACGCTGGGAAACGTATTTCACAATCGCGCTGGAGGTAGCGTTGATGGAATCCAGACTGTCACCGCACTCGATCAGTACGCAGGAGCTGAACTGACGAGTCGGGGTACGCACGCCGGACATGATTGGCGTCGGCAGCGAAATTTTAAATGTGGAAACCGCGTCGTAAAAACGCTTCACATATTGCAGGCGCGTTTCACGCGGGTAGTTCGAGAACAGGCACGCGGCAACCAGAATATAAAGGAACTGGGCGCTTTCGTAGATTTCGCCGGTCACGCGGTTCTGTACCAGATATTTGCCTTCCAGCTGCTTAACGGCAGCATAAGAGAAGGTCATATCACGGTCGTGATCGATAAACGTGTCCATCTGCTTGAACTCTTCTTCCGTGTAGTCTTCCAGCAGATGATTATCGTATTTGCCCATCTCGACCATTTTCACCACGTGGTCGTACAGCGCAGGCGGCTCAAACTGGCCGTAGGCTTTTTTACGCAGGTGGAAGATCGCCAGGCGCGCGGCGAGATACTGATAATCCGGCGCATCACGGGAGATCAGGTCTGCGGCCGCCTTGATAATGGTTTCGTGGATGTCAGAGGTCTTGATACCGTCATAAAACTGAATGTGGGAGCGCAGCTCGACCTGGGAAATCGAAACGTTATGCAGTCCTTCTGCCGCCCAATCCAGAACGCGATGGATTTTGTCGAGATTGATGCGCTCTGTGCTACCGTCGCGCTTTGTCACCAGCAGATTCTGATTCATGTATGTCGTACCTGTTTTTGGAATTCTTTCCGCAATAGTTTCATGCAGACTACCTGTAGTACGGGAAGCTGCTTAGAACACTATATATAGGGGGTATGTTTGGGATTCACTGCAAGATAGTGTGAAAATGGCCCTCTTGCAAGTGCATAACTTTGTGGATAACTCAGGAAGGAAAAAGTGGCTTTCGCGCACCTTAGGTCAGACAAGGTGTCCGGGAAAGTCAATGGGAAGAGAAAAATTTGTTAAAAATAACTGTTCGGCGATTTCTTGAACGGCAGAATAGGTTGGATAAATTGATATAGATGGTTTATTAATCTTTTTGCTAATGATTGCAAAAATTGATCTAAGCACGAGTCATCACATAATCTGATGTATCAGTTGTGGTCAATATATAAGCGAATGTAAGCGATTGTTGATGTCGAAATGGTTGTTTTCTATTCGGTTATTGTTAAATGCGAAGCCATTTTGTTAATTTACCTTATATTATAACAAAATTATTCATTACTTTAATTTAGTTTAAATATATCTGGTATCCCTTAAGGTTATTAACTTGAATTATGACGCACTGATATTATTCATCAAATAATAACAAAATAGCCATTGCATCGGGTTGGACAATTTACAAAAGAAAGATAACCCATATTGTATAATGCGTTTAAATATGCCGTCTTATATAAAATGATGGTCAGATTAATATGCGGATTATCTTTCTACGCAAGGAGTATTTATCTCTACTCCCGTCAATGATTGCATCTCTTTTCTCTGCTAACGGTTTCGCGGCGGCCATTGATTTATGCCAGGGATATGATATCAAAGCGAGTTGTCACGCCAGCAGGCAAAGCCTTTCAGGCATTACGCAGGACTGGAGTGTCGCCGATGGGCAATGGCTGGTTTTTTCGGATATGACCAATAACGCCAGCGGAGGAGCCGTATTTTTGCAACAAGGAGCGGAATTTTCACTATTACCAGAAAATGAAACTGGAATGACTCTGTTTGCCAATAACACCGTTACAGGAGAATATAATAACGGCGGGGCCATATTTGCTAAAGAAAACTCAACGCTGAATCTTACTGATGTTATTTTTTCCGGTAACGTCGCAGGCGGCTATGGTGGCGCAATCTATTCTTCTGGTACTAATGATACTGGTGCCGTCGATTTACGTGTCACTAACGCCATGTTTCGCAATAATATCGCTAATGATGGCAAAGGTGGCGCAATTTATACCATTAATAATGACGTCTATTTAAGTGATGTTATTTTTGATAACAACCAGGCATATACATCAACAAGTTACAGTGATGGCGATGGCGGGGCAATCGATGTTACCGATAATAATAGCGACAGCAAGCATCCTTCAGGTTATACGATAATAAATAACACTGCCTTTACAAATAACACTGCCGAAGGTTATGGCGGGGCGATATATACCAATAGCGCGACGGCTCCCTATCTTATTGATATTTCTGTTGATGACAGCTACAGCCAGAACGGCGGCGTGTTAGTGGATGAGAACAACAGCGCAGCAGGCTATGGAGATGGTCCTTCCACTGCGGCGGGTGGCTTTATGTATCTCGGCTTAAGTGAAGTTACCTTTGATATTGCCGACGGAAAAACGCTGGTTATTGGCAATACAGAGAATGACGGAGCTGTTGACTCTATTGCTGGTACCGGGTTGATCACCAAAACAGGTTCCGGCGATCTGGTACTTAATGCAGATAACAATGACTTTACTGGTGAGATGCAGATTGAAAACGGTGAAGTTACCCTGGGTCGCAGCAACTCCCTGATGAATGTCGGCGATACGCATTGCCAGGACGATCCGCAAGACTGCTACGGTCTGACGATAGGGAGTATTGATAAGTACCAGAATCAGGCAGAGCTAAACGTTGGCTCCACCCAACAAACCTTTGTGCACTCATTGACGGGCTTTCAGAATGGCACTTTAAATATCGATGCTGGTGGCAATGTTACTGTTAATCAAGGCAGTTTTGCTGGCACCATCGAAGGTGCTGGTCAGCTCACCATTGCGCAAAACGGCAGCTACGTGCTGTCGGGGGCGCAGTCGATGGCGCTAACCGGCGATATAGTCGTTGATGATGGTGCGGTGCTTTCGCTGGAAGGCGACGCGGCAGATCTTACCGCTCTCCAGGACGATCCGCAGTCGATCGTGTTAAACGGCGGTGTGCTCGATCTCTCTGATTTCTCCACCTGGCAGAGTGGCACATCATACAACGATGGCCTTGAAGTCAGCGGCAGCAGCGGAACGGTTATCGGCAGTCAGGATGTGGTAGATCTTGCAGGTGGAAACGATATGCATATCGGCGGTGACGGGAAAGATGGCGTCTACGTGGTGGTCGATGCGGGCGACGGGCAGGTAAGTCTGGCAAACAATAATAGTTATTTGGGCACAACACAAATCGCCTCCGGTATGCTGGAGGTGAGCGACAACTCACAGCTTGGAGATACCCACTATAACCGCCAGGTTATCTTTACCGATAAGCAACAAGAAAGCGTGATGGAGATTACTGCCAATGTCGATACTCGCTCTACGACGACTGAGCATGGGCGTGATATTGAAATGCGCGCCGACGGTGAAGTGGCAGTTGATGCGGGGGTAGACACGCAGTGGGGCGCACTGATGGCTGACAGCAGCGGGCAGCATCAGGATGAGGGTAGCACATTGACTAAAACGGGGGCGGGTACGCTGGAGCTGACCGCCAGCGGTACAACGCAGTCGGCGGTACGTGTCGAAGAAGGCACCCTGAAAGGCGATGTCGCGGATATCCTTCCTTATGCTTCGTCACTGTGGGTCGGTGATGGGGCGACGTTCGTTACTGGCGCGGATCAGGATATTCAGTCTATCGATGCTACTTCCAGCGGCACTATCGATATCAGCGATGGTACGGTTTTGCGTCTGACCGGGCAGGATACTTCCGTCGCCCTTAATGCCTCATTGTTTAACGGCGATGGGACGCTGGTGAATGCTACCGATGGCGTGACGTTGACAGGTGAGCTTAATACCAACCTTGAAACTGACAGCCTGACCTATCTTGCCGACGTGACGGTTAATGGTGATCTGACCAATACGTCCGGTGCGGTTAGCCTGCAAAATGGCGTCGCTGGCGATACGCTGACGGTAAACGGTGATTATACCGGCGGCGGTACGCTACTGTTCGACAGCGAATTAAACGGCGATGACTCGGTAAGCGATCAATTGGTGATGAACGGTAATACTGCTGGCAACACAACTGTGGTGGTTAACTCCATTACAGGGATTGGTGAGCCGACATCGACAGGCATTAAAGTGGTTGATTTCGCAGCTGATCCCACGCAGTTTCAAAACAATGCACAGTTCAGTCTGGCTGGCAGTGGCTACGTCAACATGGGAGCGTATGACTACACGCTAGTGGAAGATAACAACGACTGGTATCTGCGATCGCAAGAAGTAACGCCGCCATCGCCACCTGATCCAGACCCTGACCCAACACCCGATCCTGACCCAACACCCGATCCAATCCCCGCTTACCAGCCGGTGCTGAATGCCAAAGTTGGCGGTTATCGCAATAATCTGCGGGCGGCAAATCAGGCGTTTATGATGGAGCGACGCGATCATGCAGGTGGCAATGGTCAGACGCTGAATTTACGTGTTATCGGCGGACGTTATCATTACACGGCGGCAGGGCAACTGGCTCAGCATGAAGACACTTCTACGGTGCAGCTTAGCGGTGACCTGTTTAGCGGGCGCTGGGGCGATGATGGCGAGTGGATGCTTGGGGCGGTTGGTGGCTACAGTGATAATCAGGGCGAGAGCCGCTCGAATATGACCGGAACTCGCGCCGATAACCAGAACCACGGTTATGCCGTTGGGCTGACCTCAAGCTGGTATCAGCACGGTAATCAGAAGCAGGGGGCCTGGCTGGATAGCTGGCTGCAATACGCGTGGTTTAACAATGATG
This sequence comes from uncultured Escherichia sp., assembly GCF_948475835.1. Taxonomy (NCBI): domain Bacteria; kingdom Pseudomonadati; phylum Pseudomonadota; class Gammaproteobacteria; order Enterobacterales; family Enterobacteriaceae; genus Escherichia; species uncultured Escherichia sp. Next base: position 38,285 of record NZ_CAOLGM010000029.1, read on the forward strand.
TTTCCGAACAAGACGATGGCACAGATCATTACCACTCGTCGGGGATTATCGCCTCGCTGGAAGCCGGGTATCAGTGGTTACCGGGGCGTGGTGTGGTGATTGAACCGCAGGCGCAGGTGATTTATCAGGGCGTGCAGCAGGATGATTTTACCGCCGCTAACCATGCGCGCGTGTCACAATCGCAGGGGGATGATATTCAGACGCGGCTGGGTTTACACAGCGAATGGCGTACCGCGGTTGGTGTCACACCAACATTAGATCTGAATTATTATCACGATCCCCATGCGACGGAAATTGAAGAAGATGGCAGCACTATCAGTGACGATGCGGTGAAGCGACGGGGTGAAATAAAAGTGGGAGTCACGGGCAATATCAGTCAGCGAGTGTCCCTGCGCGGCAGCGTGGCGTGGCAGAAAGGGAGTGATGATTTTGCCCAGACGGCAGGGTTTTTGTCGATGACGGTGAAATGGTAATCACTGTCTAGTCGGCACGGTTGCCGGATGCGGCGTAAACGCCTTATCCGGCCTACGGGGAGCATTTGTAGGCCTGATAAGACGCGGCAAGCGTCGCATCAGGCATTGGCTCGGCCAAACAACAACCTCACTTATTCTGCGTGTGCAGCATATAGTTCACATCCACGCCGGGGCCGAGTTTAAAAGTATTAGTGAGCGGGTTGTAATGTAGCCCGGTTATATGTCGCTCTTTAAGGCTTGTCTGATCTACCCAGCCAAGCAGTTCTGCCGGTTTAATAAACTTCTTCACATCATGCGTGCCTTTGGGCACCATGCGCAAAATATATTCCGCGCCAACCACCGCCATCAGCCATGACTTGCCGTTGCGGTTAAGCGTCGAGAAAAAGACATCGCCGCCTGGTTTCACCAGTTGCGCACAGGCTCTGACCACTGACTGCGGATCGGGGACGTGCTCCAGCATCTCCATGCAGGTCACCACATCATACTGCCCGGCATGTTTTGCCGCGTGCTCTTCCACGGTTTCCTGCACATAATCCACCTGAATGCCGCTTTCCAGCGCGTGCAGTTTTGCCACCTGCAATGGCTCAAAGCCCATATCCAGACCGGTCACCGTCGCGCCTTCGCGCGCCATACTCTCGGCCAGAATGCCGCCGCCACAACCGACATCGAGCACCTTTTTGCCAAATAAACCGCCAGCACGCTCGGCAATATAGCCCAGACGCAGCGGGTTAATGCGGTGCAACGGTTTGAACTCACCTTCAAGATCCCACCAGCGGGAGGCGACGGCTTCAAATTTAGCGATCTCTTCGTGGTCTACGTTATGGTTTACCGGCGATTTTTCGGCATTCATTAGCACTTCTACTCCGTAATTGGCAAGACAAACGAGTATATCAGGCATTGGATGTGAATAAAGCGTATAGGTTTACCTCAAACTGCGCGGCTGTGTTATAATTTGCGACCTTTGAATCCGGGATACAGTAGAGGGATAGCGGTTAGATGAGCGACCTTGCGAGAGAAATTACACCGGTCAACATTGAGGAAGAGCTGAAGAGCTCCTATCTGGATTATGCGATGTCGGTCATTGTTGGCCGTGCGCTGCCAGATGTCCGAGATGGCCTGAAGCCGGTACACCGTCGCGTACTTTACGCCATGAACGTACTAGGCAATGACTGGAACAAAGCCTATAAAAAATCTGCCCGTGTCGTTGGTGACGTAATCGGTAAATACCATCCCCATGGTGACTCGGCGGTTTATGACACGATCGTCCGTATGGCGCAGCCATTCTCGCTGCGTTACATGCTGGTAGACGGTCAGGGTAACTTCGGTTCCATCGACGGCGACTCTGCGGCGGCAATGCGTTATAC